>JAJRTT010000321.1 GCA_024278155.1 Bacteroidota bacterium
CCTTGAAGTGCTAAAAGGTTTCCAAAGGGAGTGGACAAATATCGGCCATGTTCCGATAAAAGAGAAAAACCGTTTGCAAAATGATTTCAGGGCCGTGGTCAACAGCCGTTTGGATGACCTGAAAATCAGTCAGGCCGAAATACAGACAGCAAGCTATCGCGAACGGATGGAAAACCTTAAAGATAAACCCGATGCAAGGAGGATCCTTTACAATGAAAGGAATTACCTCTCGAACAAGCGGAACAAACTGATCGAGGAAATCGGTTTGTGGGAAAACAACCTCGGGTTTTTCGCCGCATCCAAAAAGGCAAACCTTTTGAAAGAGGAATTCGAGAAAAAAATCCAAAAGGCAAAAGGCGAACTGGAATTGTTGAAAGCCAAAATTAAATTCCTTGATTCGCAAGATTAGGAATATATGCTGAAATTGAGGTTTGAAAAGCCGGGGAAATTTTTCCCCCGGCTTTTTTTTACCCATTTTACATTTGTCGATTGATACCTAATGTGCAACTTTCCCGAAAATTATTTGTCTGAATTTATGTACGGTGCATTTTCTTTAGCTAAAATGTGTCTTCAAGATTAGGACCAAAAACAAAACATCATGAAAAAAAGACTACAAACAGGATTGATTGTCTTACTGTTGAGCCCACTTATGGGTACCGGACAAACATACAGTCAGTATTTTGATGGTGCGGACACCTCTGCATTCAATTCCATTTTTGTCGTGATAGATACGGCTGTTTCAAATGTGTGGCAGATTGGATCCCCACAAAAAATCATCTTCGACACGGCGGCCACACAGCCCAATGCGATTTTAACGGATACAGTGGACTATTATCCGGTGAACAACAATTCGTCTTTCTCTTTCGGGATTGACCCACAATTGTTTGGTTGGGGGATTTTGGCCTTGCAGTGGAACCAGAAACTGGACTTGGAAAGCGGCCATGACGGGGGTTATGTCGAATTTACCACGGATGGGGGCGACACCTGGGAAAGTGCCTTCAACAACCCCTATGTTTATAATTTTTACGGTTTCGACCTGGAGAACCAGGATACCCTGATAAACGGGGATGTGGCTTTTAGTGGCGTTGACAGTACCTGGAAGGACATCTGGCTCTGCCTCGATCTTTCATGGCTTTCCTATGGCGATTCCTTGATTTTCAGATATACCCTGAAATCCGATTCCATCGAAAACAACAGGGAAGGATGGATGATGGACAATTTTATCGCCCACCTCACCATTATCCATACCATAATAGAACCGGTACAGAAAGAGTACCTTATCGTTTATCCCAATCCCACCAATGGCCGGATCGATATAAATGCACGCAAAATTGATGGCTTCCACATTATCGAAAAAATGGAACTCTTTGATGTGGCCGGGAATCTTGTGGAGGAATATGGTATCAGCCCCACAAAGTTTTCCATTGACATAGGCCACCACCCAAACGGTGTTTATTTCCTGAAAATAAAAACCAATTTGCAAACAGAGACATTTCGGGTCGTACTTAGCCATGAATAGCCATGAATGCGTTTAGAAGGAGTCTTGTGGTTATGGTATTTGTGCTTTTGGGTGCAATTGTCCTGGGATTGAAAAATACGGAGGGCCCAACACCTTATCAATTCCCTGAGTTGAAGTTTTTCCCAGAAATGCCCGTGCCTGATGAAAATCCGGTTACCGTGGAAGGTGTGGAGCTGGGTAGGTATTTGTTTTACGATCCCATCCTGAGCCGAGATTATTCTTTTTCATGTTCATCGTGCCATAAACAGGAGACTGCATTTTGTGATTCCCCAAAAGCTTTCAGCGAGGGGATAGATGGGAAATCAATGGCAAGGAACACGATGCCTTTGTTTAACCTTGCCTGGTATCCCGAACTTTTTTGGGATGGAAGGGCCGTGAGTATCGAAGACCAGGTTTTTCATCCGGTAAGCGCAAATAATGAAATGGATATGGATTGGATCATTGCGGCAAAGCGTATTAAGGAAAGCGAATTTTACCAACCTAAATTTAAAGCTGCTTTCGGGGAAATGAAAATCGACAGCATCCTTATTTCAAAAGCAATTGCCCAGTTTGAACGGACTCTGATTTCTAATAATTCAAAATACGACAAGGTGATCCGGCGCGAAACCGTTTTGACACAGGAGGAGTATGAAGGCTTCAATCTTATCAACGACCAATCAAAGGGCAACTGCCTGCATTGCCATACAACAGATTCGGATGCTTTGGGCACAACGGCAAAATTCAGCAACAACGGGCTTGATGCAGCTTTCGATCCAAATGCTTATACCGACAAAGGAAAAGGGGGGATAACGGGCCAGGCGGAAGATTATGGGAGATTTAAAATCCCTTCGTTAAGGAACCTGGCTTTCACAGCGCCATATATGCACGATGGCCGTTTTGAAACATTGGAAGAAGTGCTTGATTTTTACAGTGAGGGTGTAAATGTAAGTTTCAATATTGATTCGAAAATGGGATCGGCACATCGGGGCGGCGTACATTTGACAAAAGGTGAAAAGCAAAAAATCATCGCCTTCCTGATAACCATGAGCGATTCAAGTTTTATCAAAAACCCGGATTTTGGTAATCCTTTTATTGGGGAGTGAGGTGGGCTAAACCAATATGTAAATTGATTACCGCATTTTGAAACGATTGTTTTTTAAGTTACTGCTGATTTTGTTTTGACTCAGTTCTTTGTTATGTGGGGTTATTCTATAATTCTGTTTTTTAAATCCATTTGTTCGTGTAAAATCCTTATTATCAAAATTTCCTTTTCACTTTCAATTCTATAAAAAATTATGTGACGCCCTATTTTAAGTCCAAACAGTCTGTTTAATATGCCTTCATGGTTTTTACCTATGGTTGGTTTACCTGCAATTGCCTGGCAATTATCAAGTAACATTTGATAATACTTATCAGCTTGTCTTTCTGACCAGTTATCGAAAGTGTAATCCCAAATATCAGTTAAATCTATTACGGCTTTGTTTGTTAGGATATATTTAGCCATTCAATTCTTTTTTTGCCTTTAATTCTTTCAAGTGTAATTTTGAATCAAAATCGTAAGCAATTCCACTTTCAAGACCCTCTTGAATTGCATTTTTTAAAGCTATAGCCTTATTTTCTTCTTCTTCCAACAATCTCAATCCTGCCCGGATAACTTCACTGACATTTTTATATCGACCAGCATATAACCGACTTTGAACAAACTCATCGAAGTAACTTCCTAACGATATAGATGTATTCTTATTCATA
>JAJRTT010000322.1 GCA_024278155.1 Bacteroidota bacterium
TAATTAACAATTTTTATAAACATTTAAAAACAAAACATTATGAACTCATTAAAAAACAGAGTACAGCTTATCGGACACCTTGGAAACGATCCTGAAGTAAAAACTTTTGACGGTGGAAAAACCGTGGTCAATTTTTCAATGGCAACATCAGATTACTACAAAAACGCAAACGGCGAGAAAGTAACCGACACCCAATGGCATAAAATCGTCGCCTGGAACGGAACGGCAAAGATTATCGAAAAGCATTTGAAAAAAGGAAACGAAGTGGGCATCGTTGGAAAACTGACCACCCGTTCCTGGGACGACAAAGACGGAAACAAAAGGTATGTTACCGAAGTGGTGGCCAATGAAGTATTGCTGATGGGATCGGCAAAAGCTGAATAAGCATGGTCAGCCAAAAGGTGTTTGCACCAAGGAAAACCTATCGCGGGAATGAATCTTTCCCGGGATAGGTTTTGTATTTTCATTCCACCTTGTCATATTCGGTTTTATGTAGCGGAATGTGTATTACGGTCACAGAATTTTCCTGCGAAATTTACAAGAAACTATCTGTTTCTTTCAGGGGACAATGATTCCCGTTCATAATTAGTTTGCCGATTGGAGGAATTCAACTATTTTGCGTATTTCGTCGGCAGTGAGATTTGCACGAAGCCTCATGTGAGTTCCAATAACATCCCATTGTACATCAGAATAATCTGAAGGTGATGCAATATTATGACAACGCTTACAGTTTTCGCCCCAAAGCTGGGCACCACTTTTAGCCTGAACCATAGCAGAAGTCGAACAACTTTGGATTGTAAAAGCACCAAGGCCAATGCTTCCAACCAATATCAATATACTTATAATTTTTTTCATGTTAGTAGCTTTAAATTTAATTAAACAAGTTATTTACAGGCCATAAACGAATGAAACTAAAAACTCATTCGTATTTGAATCATCAGGCATAGCCGTAGATACATATGCCATTCTCAAACTGGTTTTCCAGCTTAACCAATAGGTAAGCCCCAGATCGGTACGGGTGACAGTTCCTCCTTTTCCATTCTTATCCTTTGCGCCCCAGGCTGCATCTTGCGGATCGGTTAATCCGTTTAACCTGAACGATAATTCAAGGTTTTTAAAAAACTTATTGCCAACCAATGAAGGGCGTAACGATAATTGAGCAAAATAAAGGGTTAGTTTATTATCGAAAGTATAGGTACCTGCAGCTTTTGAACTTTCATCAACCGGATAGAAAGCATCGTCAACACTTAACGAATTATACTGCCCACGAAAGGTGATTGTTGATTTTATTGCAGATATATCATTTACATAATTCCAGTCAATTGCAAAAGCACTTGCTGCAACATGTTTGTAAACAGAATCGCCTTCGTTGCCGGCAATGCCACGCTTATAAGAAAACCCTATTTCAAGTGATGAATTGGAAAAGGGAAGGATACCAATCCTACCTCCAAGCTCCTTGTTGTTATTATTTTCTTCGAGGAGATTTTCGTATTGTACCATCCCGTTGGATTGATCAAGGATGGGGCCATTGGAAATAAATACAACATAATTCATTTTTACCGAACCCAGGGGCAATCCCCCTCGCACATCAACACCCATGATAGCTCCGCGATGAAGATGTGACCCGGTTGATGTTTCCATAGGTGAATTTGGAAACTTTTCTACAAAATTAGGTTCCCACCGTTCTCCATAAGCACCAAAAGGCGTTAACATTCTCCCTGCACCAATGGTGATATAATCATTCACCATATACGATAGTTTAGCAAATTCCAGTTCAAATTCGCCACCACCAATTTCGACTTCACTTTCAAAAAACAACCGATCTGAAAGTTTCCAAAGGAATACCGGGCTAAAACCATAATCATTAAAATTACTGGTAACATCGGTATCGGTCGTGTTGTTCAAAATGCCCTGGTATCCAAACCATGCCGAGCCCGTAATAAGCATCCTGGTTGTACCGGGAAACGGTGAAAGTTTAGCTTTCGCTTTCTTTGAATCCTGGCCTGGGCTTATTAAAAAAGCCAGGACTAAAGGAACTACAAGTAAATGTTTTAATGCTTTCATAAATCTAATTTTAATTAATAAAAACTGTTTTTGATAATTTAAAATCCGTTACTTTAAATAGAAAGGGTTATTGCACTCAATTATTATTACTTCCATAATTCAAAATTCCCATGGTCAGGGGAAGAATATCCGGTTACTTTTTTTTAACTTTGCCCAATTCCCTGATATAAGTTACTAATTGCCAACGTTGTTCCTCGGTCAATATATCCTTATATCCAGCCATGGGTGTTTTTCCGTTGGTAAGTTTCCAAAAAATTGCACCATCGGATTGAGATTGGACACGCTCTTTGGAAAAATTCGAGGGTGCAGGGTTTAAGGCCGAACCCGCAACACCATCGCCCTTGCCCTTATTGCCATGACAAACACTACAAAGTTGCTTGTATATTTTCTCCCCCTTGCCCAGTATTTCCGTATTTACCTGATAAGGGTTTACTAATTTGTCAGCATCATTCGGTGCTTTCCATTCGTTGGATTGAGGGCCGAGGAAAAGGAGTAAAATAACGGCCTGAACAACATATGATTTTCTGATTGAACCTCTAAAAAAATTCCCCATTGTTCTAATTTTTAATCGCAATGTAGAAAAATGCGCTTTTTGCGTATTGTGATATATATCATGTTTTGCGTTTTTTGGATAATAGGGAAATAACAGCTTTTGCTAACTATTTGATATATTTTACATTATATGGTAAAATATTAGATATTTATATACATATAATTTTTCCTCAGCAATAATCGCTTATTGATTAGTCAACAATTGACCTTGAAAATTGTATTACTTGATTACATATGGATAATTAATAACAACAAAAGTTAAAATGTTTTAAGTATAGTTAAAA
>JAJRTT010000323.1 GCA_024278155.1 Bacteroidota bacterium
CACAGTTTTGGCCATATATGCCAAACGAAACACTTATTAAAAACGATACTGCCAAAATATTTATATGTTTTTTCATTTTCTTAAATTTTAAAAGGTTAACGATCATTGTTTTATCAATTTGCCGTTTTGTATGGTACGGCCTTTTTCTGTGATTGCATAAAAATAAAAACCGGGCGTTAAACCACCGGTATTAAAATTTGTTTTCGGGATATCCGTGATTTTTCCGCCCAAAACCTCTTGGCCCCTATTGTCAAAAACCGTGAACACAAGGTTTTCCCTCGTTGTTTCTGTTGTTAAACGACCGGTAAAAGGGTTGGGGAACACCGCAACGTCAAAATCGTTTTCAAAAGGTGTTTCTTCGGCAGAAGTAATTATGTCTTCGGGCATCACCTTTATCAAATAGTAGTTTGTTTCGCTTATTGTCGTGGCCCCGGGTTCACGTTCGGTTCCAGTAATTATGCAACCGCCATCAGTGGTTGCTGTCAAGTGGAAAAACCACCAACGGCTATCGCCCCCGAAAACCTTCATCCCTTTCAGTTCCATTTCCGAATCAAAAAGATACACCTTGAATGTTTCGACACCTTCGAAAAAAGGTATCGTTTCGTTAAACGAACAAGTCCATATCAAATCCTCGTAAACGAAATCCATCCCGTCATAAACGGGGGCGTAAACGTTGTCGGGGTCAAAAAAGACGGTATCCGCTATTGTGTTTTCAAAATCGGGGCTTACGATACGCACCTGCATATCGCAGTATGCCCCTGGGGTTTCTTGGCTCTCGCCATCAACTATAAATAAATTGCCGTCCGAAAGCCATTTGGCAGTTACGGTATGTTGCAGCATGTTTTCCAATGGCCCCCCCGTGGCAACAATGTTCAGTTCCGTATCGATGTCAAACCAATTGCGCGTTAAGCCACCGTCTTGGTTCAATCCCCCAATGGCATAATACCCCGTGCCGTCAGGCTTCAGTATAAAATCGTTGTAAATGCCCACATTGTAATCGGGCAAAAAATTGGAACACAACAATTCACCGTCCATGTCAAACTTCGCCAAATACAAATACCTGTTCGAATAGGGCCAGTTTTTCATCGAAGCGCACAGCACAATGTTATTGTCTTGATCTATCAGGAAATCGGCAAGGTTAAGGGGATAGCCTTCAGGTGCGGGATGGATCCTTTCCCATACCATTTCCAGACCGGGCGTCAGCTCGCACAGGTAAACATACTCGGAATATTCAGGTGTTATGGTATCGCTCAACCTCCCTATCACAATATAGTTCCCGTTTGCTTTTTGGAAACCATGTTGGAAAACAATGGAGGTGTCAACCTTGACGAAAGTCTTGATGAGTATATCGGTGGTGTCGGAAAACTTAACAACAATCCCGTTGGTTTTAAACCCTACCTCTTCAAAATCCTTGTTGCTTACTTCCCCTATTGAAACAAAATACCCTTCATCGTCCTCAAAAGTACAGTACCCAATTTCCGTACTGTCAATATCAATGACAATTTCATAAGTTTTTTGGGGGTAAGTGTTTACCGACAGGCATACCAAAAGCACCACGGTTAAATATAGCCTATAAAGTTTCATATTTTTCTGGTTTTATGTTGACAGGGCTTATAAATAAAACCCTGTTAACAAATTTAAAAAACAGGTTATAACTCTATAGGGCCTTCTGCGCCGGCCATAAACCCAACCTTTTCGCCATATATGGTGAATAAGTGATGTTTGTATTTCATATATGGATTCGCATACTCAGAATACCCATCTATATTTGTGACCACTTCTATCGATTTCCCGTAAAGCACAGGCACATTGGCCGGGAGATACGAAAAAATAAGGGTTTTCAGGTAATTGTAGTATAGGTTCATCTCGGGGTATTCAACACATAAGGTGTCCTCCCCACAAACGCCCCATTCGGTCGAGGCATAATAAAGATAATAGTCCAAGTGGTTGTCGGGCGTTGGGTCGCGCTGTATCAGAGGATCCCCACCTGTTATATCATAAGGCTTGTGGTTGATAAAGAAGTAGTTCCCGCTTGGGTCCGGTATCTCATCGTTAATCAATGCAAATAACTCTTCCGCTGCGTCAGATTCTTCCTCATAGTTATCATTCTCAATACACAGCCCTGCCAATTCGCCGTACCACCAATCATCCCCCTCTTCAAAAGGGCCGGGGAGAGGGTCGATACCCTTATTGCCGGTAACAGTTTCGGAGGTAAAAACAATTTCGGAATTGTTTTGCGAAATCTCTTTCAAATCAACAACCGCAAGCCCTTTGTCCTCAAACCCGGAACCATGGTACAGGGCCGCAACTTCTGTTTTCATCTCATCATATTTCTGTGCCAATTCGCCCATGTCGATATTGCCGTCCGCATCTTTTGAAATGGCGAGGTAAACGGTATCTATCTCAAAACCCCTATAATACTCATTGGGGAAGCAATGCGAATAATTAATAGTGGCCTCCAAAAACCACAAAGCCGAATCGGTGGCTATGCTTTCGCCGCTTTTCAGCCCGGGGTTTTCTAAGTGGTGGGCCACTTTGTCCCTAAAACCGGTTATAAGGTTGTTCACCTTTATATCGGTGGGGGAGAGTTCATGATTATCATCACCAAGCGTGGACGCTTGGTGCACCGCTTGTTGGATTGTTTGGTTTTCCTTTGTGCAGGAGTATATCGTTATCAACGCCCCTGCAATCATAATACTTAATAGGTAAATTGTTCTTTTCATATTTTTTAAAATTTTATGGTTAAATTGTTTGTTCATGTTAAGATTTGTTTTTTCGGATTATCCTCCGCACCGCCCCTTGTTAACCTG
>JAJRTT010000324.1 GCA_024278155.1 Bacteroidota bacterium
ATTATTAATTTAAAAACAGAAAGATTATGAGAAAATTAATTCTATCATTAGCAGTTGTTGCTTTTGTTTCTTTCTCTTTGAGCGCACAGGTTTCGAGTAGCGAAAAAAGTGTGCCGGCCAAGTCTGTCGAGCTGCAGAAAGTGGAGAAAGAGAAGAAGTATGAGCAACAAAAGCTGGAAAGGCAGAGGTTGGAAAAGCAGAGGTCGGCCAATGAACAGGTGCAAAACCCTCAGGCCAACAACCCAAATGCACCCGTTGCAACATTTGAAAAATTGGTTCACGATTACGGGATCATTGAGCAACATGCCGATGGCAATTGTGAATTTGTATTTACAAATACCGGGAAAGAACCATTGATTCTTTCCAATGTGAGGTCCAGTTGAGGCTGCACCATCCCAGCATGGCCAAGGCAGCCTGTATTACCCGGTCAATCTGAATCCATTAAGGTTAAGTACGACACCAAGAGGGTAGGGACAATAAATAAAACCATTAGGGTTTATTCAAATGCAAAAACTTCACCGATTACCCTGAAAATAAAAGGGAAAATAATTGCCAAATCAGGTGCAACGATACCTGAAAAGAAAATTGACAAAACAGCTTCCCCGGTAAATAAATAGTAGTTCTGGTTTGATACGCTGATGCTGTTTCGAATCCCGAAGCTTCGGGAAGAAATTCAAACAAATCAGTATAATAGAATAGCCACTGATCCATGGATATCTTTAATAATCTATGATTGGTGGCTTTTTTAATGGATCGTGATTTCTGTGGGACTGGCCCAAAAAAGAAACCAGCAACCCGGGATGGATCGCTGGCAGTCTCGATAAACTTGAGGTAATTTTATCGATAGCATAGATGGATCTTTATTTCATTATTATTGCATCAAACCAAATAAAAGATACGCTTGCTTATACAATGAAAAAATGAAATAGTTACTTTTTGAATGGATATTTGTTGTGGGAATTATTTGAACGGGATATCGTGTTCAACGTGAATATTTAACAGCTATCGGGTAAACCCCTTTATGATTTCAGCATGTTGTGGAAAGCGATCGATCAGGGACTCCCTTTTCCCCAATTCAAAATCCTCAAAATCAAAACCGGGGGCAACCGTACATCCCAGAAGCGTATATGAAGAGGGATCAGTCACTTTTGCCGCAAACCAATTCCCTTTCGGGACAAGCAATTGGAAGCTGTTCCCTTTTTCGGGAAAAGGGCCACACGTTTTTATCGTGAGATTCCCATTGGGCGAAATAATGTAAACATCAATTGGGGAACCGCTGTAAAAATGCCAAATCCCATCCGATCTTAAACGGTGAAAACCTGAAAGCTCATTGCCTTTCAGCAAATAATAAATTGAAGTGGAAACCGCCCTGAAACTGGTATATCTTACGGGAAGGCTTTTTTTGCTCAGGATTTCACCGGAACGGAATACTTCCTTGAACCAACCACCTTCCGGGTGCTTTTCGAGCCCGAGATGGGCAATCCAGAAATCAGCTTTTTTATCCATCTATAAAAATCCTTAAATCTTTATCGCATTGTCTCCTTGAACCCTTCTCGCATTGTCGCATTGTTTCCTTGAACCCCTTGTCTCCTTCAATCAAATCAATCCATTTTCCCTTAGAATACTTTCCATCTGTTGTTGAAGCAACGAAGCTTGCCCATTGGCTTTTTCGGCAAAGTCTTTTTCGCCGGAGGCAAAAATAATCCCCCTTGAAGAATTCACGATGAGCCCACATTGCTTGTTGAGGCCGTATTTCGCCACCTCTTGCAGGCTTCCCCCTTGAGCCCCAACACCGGGGACCAAAAGAAAATGATCGGGGATGATAGCCCGGATGCCTCCCAGCATTTCGGCTTGTGTGGCGCCAACAACGTACATCAGGTTGTCGGTGTTTCCCCATTGCCGCGATTGTGCGAGCACCTCCTCGAAAAAAGCTTTCCCGCTGTTTGAATCCTTGAGGAATTGAAAATTGAATGCGCCTTTGTTTGAGGTAAGCGCCAGAAGTACGACCCATTTATTTTCAAAGGCAAGGAAGGGTTTCACTGAATCCTCGCCCATGTACGGTGCAACGGTAACAGAATCGAAATCCAGGTTTTCCAGAAATGTTTTTGCGTATTGTGTGGATGTGTTCCCAATGTCGCCGCGTTTGGCATCGGCAATGGTGAACACCTCGAATTCCTTCAGGTATTCGATGGTCTTTTCCAGGCTTTTCCAACCTTTGCTTCCATTGCTTTCATAGAAAGCGAGGTTGGGTTTATAGGCGATGGCCAACTCGTGCGTGTTGTCAATTATTCGTTTGTTGAATTCAAAGACCGGATCATCCTTTTCCAACAAATGCTTTGGGATTTTGCCCATATCCGAATCCAGGCCGATACAAAGGAACGACCTCTTTTTTTGGATCAATTGGAACAGCTCTTGGGAATTCATGTTGGTTTTATTAAAAGTTTTAGAATATGTTATACTCATTCTTATCAGGTTTGCAAAGAAAAGCTGGTTAGAATGAGTTGATACTCGAAGAAATCAGGTTTATTTTTTTGCAAACCTGATTTCTTTCGGTATAGTATTGAAATTTCAAATTGCAAAAAGCAAAATACAATTAACCACCAATCAATTGGAATCCAATTTTTCAAACGTTTGAATTATTGCAACTTGCCAATTGCTATTTGTTTGCATATTCTTAAGATTGTATTTTGTAGTTTCAAAAAGTCAAAAGGCCTTATTGCATACAACAGGTAATTCTCCGCCTGACATTGGGACACCTGACATTATATATCATCTTTCAGGCGTTCGGCATTTTCGGCCAATTGCAATTTGTCGATTATTTCCTGGATATTCCCATCAATGATGTTCTGAAGATTGTACATGGTCAGGTTGATCCTATGGTCGGTAACCCTTCCCTGTGGCCAGTTGTATGTCCTGATTTTTGCGGAACGGTCGCCGCTCGAAACCATGGTCTTCCTTTTTGATGAAATCTCATCGAGGTACTTTTGGTGTTCAAGTTCATAAATCCGGGAACGGAGTACGGCCAATGCCTTGTCATAGTTTTTCAACTGTGATTTTTGATCCTGGCATTGGGCTACGATCCCTGTTGGGATGTGCGTAAGGCGAATGGCCGAATAGGTTGTGTTCACCGATTGTCCGCCCGGGCCGGAAGAACAATAGGTGTCTTTCCTAATATCCGCCGGGTTTAGTTCCACATCAAATTCATCCGCTTCTGGCAAAACTGCCACCGATGCTGCCGATGTATGTACCCTTCCCTGGGTTTCGGTTTTGGGAACACGCTGTACACGGTGCACGCCCGATTCGTATTTCAACTGGCCATAGACATCTTTTCCTGAAACATTGATGATTATTTCCTTAAACCCACCAACGGTTCCCTCTGTTTCGTCCACCAATTCAACTTTCCAGCCTTTGGTTTCACAATATTTATTGTACATCCTGAACAGGTCACCGGCAAAAATACTCGCTTCATCGCCTCCCGTTCCTGCCCTGATTTCCATAATGGCATTTTTGCTGTCCTCGGGATCCTGCGGGATCAACATAATGCGGATATCCTCTTCCATCAAATCCCTCTTCCCGATAAGTTCGTTCAGCTCCATTTTGGCCATCTCCCTAAACTCTTCATCCTTTTCGGTTTTCAACAGTTCCCTTGTCGATTCAATATTGTCAATGACATTTTTATATTCTTTATAGGCATCAACAATGGGCTGAAGGTCTTTGTAGTCCTTGCTTAGTTTTATGAACTTCTTCATATCTGAAACCACGCCCGGATCGTTCATCTGTTCCCCGATTTCTTTCCATCGCTCATGTATGGCCGCTAGTTTATCAATCATAGTATTGTGAAATTTTTGCAGGCGCAAAATTATAACAAAAAACAAAACCATTTATACCTTCATCCGTTATTAAAGTATAAAGTCGTATTTTTGGGCCAAAGTCCATAACATGGAATTTGCAGGAAATTATTTTTGAAAACCGTTTTGTATGAAGAAAATATCTTACATCTTATTTTTGTTTGTTGCCGTGAGCTGGGGGAACCCATTAAAAAGCCAGATTAGCGAAGGCGGGATGCCGCCAAGTTTTGCCCAGAGTGGACTTTCATCCTATTTTCAGGAAATTGCAATTACCGTTCCCACTCCGGATGAACTTTACGAAGATGTAAATTATGATGACAAGATAAACCTGCCCCATCGTATTGCCAAATTGCTCCCTCTTGACCTGAACCCTGAAAATTCAGGTACCTGGGAAACCCTGGGGAATGGCGACAGGATTTGGCGGTTGGGGATTATTGCGGAAGATGCCATTGCCCTGAGCCTTTATTTCGATGATCTTTATTTGCCCACAGGCTATAAGCTCTTTTTGTACGATACGGAAGGCAAGCAGGTGAAAGGGGCCTTTACAAGTTTGAATAACCAGGAAAGCCATTTGTTTGCAACCGAATCAATCCGAGGGGATTATTTGACCATCGAGCTTTTCCAGCCTGAAAACATTTTAGAAAAACCAATCCTGAATATTTCGGACATTGCCTATTCCTATAAGAATGAGGAAAACTTGAACGGTTTTGGCGGCTCCGACGATTGTGAGATAAATGCTGCTTGCTCACCTGAAGGGGATGGTTGGCAAACGGTGAAACGGTCTGTTGTGAAAATAAAGGTAAAAGTTGGAGGAGGGCTTTATTGGTGTTCGGGCGTGTTGTTGAACAATGCCAATTATGATAAAACCCCTTATGTGCTTACTGCTGACCATTGTGCTTTCAAGGGTGGTTATGCCAGCCCTGAAGATGTGAACCTATGGTTGTTTTTTTTTAATTATGAAAGCACAGGTTGTGAGAACCCTGCGAATGAGCCATCCTCTTTTTCGTTTCAGGGGGCACATAAAATTGCGAATGGCGGCGATCATGGGAATACGGGCTCCGATTTTTATTTGGTGAGGCTGAACGATGATATCCCGGAGAGTGTCCAACCTTATTACAGCGGTTGGACGGCCTCGGGGATTTCTTCCCCATCGGGCGTAGGTATTCATCACCCCGAGGCGGACATTAAAAAAATCTCCACTTATGTAACACCCTTGATCAGTTCGCAATGGTCGAACAATGGGGTTTATTCCCATTGGAAAGTTGTATGGGCCGAGACCCAAAATGGCTGGGGCGTAACCGAAGGCGGTTCCTCTGGCTCACCCTTGTTCGATGAACAGGGAAGGGTCGTGGGAACGCTTACCGGCGGATATGCTGCCTGTGATCCCAATGGACAGATAGGGCCGGACAAACCGGATTTTTATGGTGCGTTTTCCTATCATTGGGAATCGAACGGTACGGCCGACACTTTGCAGTTAAAACCCTGGCTTGATCCTGGAAATACCGGAATAACAGAGTTGAATGGTTTTGTGGGCATCCCCGAAAGCCCTGAAGGGGCAAATAATTTATTCGATGTTTATCCCAATCCAGTAGATGAAAAATTAATAATAAGATTTAATAATTTTGACTATTCCACCGTGCGTATTGAAATATTTAATATTTTTGGAAAGAATCTGTTTACCTCGGAACAAAGAATAACAACAACAGAGTTGGCCATTGATGCAAAATCCTTAAAACCCGGTATTTATTTCGTGAAAATCAGTAATCAAAAGCAGGGTTTTGTTGAGCGGATCATAAAGAGATAGGATGTTAATTTTTAAAATAGAAATGTGATGCAAATTGAACGAGCTGAAAATATTTTGATCGTTGAGGATGATATCCTGTATATGAACCTGATTAAAAAGGAACTGGAAAAAATGGGCTATAACAAGATCAAGTCTTTTTCCACTGGGGAAGAGGTTATCAAAAACCTTGATTTCAAGCCTGATATTGCACTCCTTGATTATTTCCTGGAAAAAGACCTTACCGGAATGGATGTAATGAAAATCATAAAAAAACGGTATCCCGGTATGCAGGTTATTTTCCTTACCGGTTCCGACGATGTGAACATTGCCGTGGACACCATGCGCAACGGTGCCTATGATTATATCGTGAAAGGGGATACGGCTTTTATCCGCATCCGCCATCTGCTGAAAAAAATATCGGAAGAAAACAACCGGAAATCAAAAAGCAGGTCGATCATCCGTTTCCAGATCATCGTGATTATTTCAATTATCCTGATTTCTATCCTTGGAATCCTTTACTTCCATTATTTTGTGTATTGACAATTTTGAAAATAAATTATTATTCCTTTGTTTTTTAAAATATTCAATATACTTTTGCACTCCCAAAAAATATAGGTAAAAACGGAACAAAAATGAAAAAAGATATTCATCCAAAAGATTACGGTTTTGTAATATTCAAAGACATGTCGAACGATTATGCTTTTATGACGAAATCAACAGCAAAATCAAAAGATAAGATTACATGGGAAGATGGGAAAGAATACCCTCTTATCAAACTCGAAATTTCGCACACATCACATCCTTTCTACACAGGTAAGATGAAACTCGTGGATACTGCCGGACGTGTTGATAAATTTAAGAGCAGGTACCAAAAACACATTGATAAAAGGAAAGAGCAATAGACAGAACCCCGTAAAATATTTGATTTGGCCCTTGTTTTTAGAAATAAGGGCTTTTTCATTGTAAGGCACAAATAACCAGAACAAAACCAAGGAAATGTTCGTATCATTGCAAATCAAATAATTATTGACCTTTAAGTCTTTTAAAAAATCAAATTACTATGAATTATATTTTATTTGGCGATCAATCAAGGAACAAGCTTTTGCCACTCACCTATATGCGGCCTGTTGCTGATATCCGTATCGGGATATTGACCATCAGGGAAAAATGGGAGATGGTTTTGCAAACCAAAACCTCGACTTTGACAGAACCTTATCTCGAAAAGAAATTCCCGGTTGTTAAGGATAAAGAGAACATTTTGATCAATGGTGCCATTTGCCCTACACCTGGACTGGTAAAGGAAATCACTGCGCTTAAATCGAACCAGGCCCTGATAAATTCCGATTCGATCATTGCATTGAACATTAAAGCTGAAGACCTTGACGATTCCAGGGAAGTGGGTATGGAAGGGATTGAGGAAATCGAGGCCGAAACAGATATTCTAAGGATCAATAATGTTTGGGATATTTTCAGCAAGAACGGCGAAGCCATAAGGAATGATTTTGAATTGATAACCAAAGGCCGGAAGTCCGAAAAGCCAAGCTCTACCAATAATGTCATTGCACCGGAAAATGTTTTCATCGAAAAAGGGGCAAAGCTTGAATTTGCCACTTTGAACGCTTCCACCGGGCCTGTTTATATAGGTAAAGATGCAGAAATAATGGAGGGGGCCGTTATCAGGGGGCCGTTTGCATTGTGCAATAATTCGGTTGTTAAAATGTCTGCAAAGATTTATGGCCCGACCACCATCGGGCCTTATTCCAAAGTTGGCGGTGAAATAAACAATTCGGTTATTTTTGGATATTCAAATAAGGCACACGACGGTTTCCTAGGCAATTCGGTGATTGCCGAATGGTGCAACCTGGGTGCCGATACCAATAACTCCAACCTGAAAAATTCCTATGATAACGTGAAATTGTGGAACTATGCACAAAATACGTTTGTGGATACAGGAAGACAGTTTTGTGGGCTTATCATGGGCGATCATACCAAAACGGGTATCAATACGATGTTCAACACGGGAACAGTTGTGGGGGTGAATGCCAATATTTATGGTTCGGGTTTCCAAAGGAACTATATCCCCTCTTTTTCATGGGGGGGCACAAGTGGTTTTAAGGTGTTTAATTTCAAGAAAGCGGTGGAAGTTGCCACCGCAGTTTACAAAAGAAGGGATATGGGATTTGGTGAAGTTGACCGGGAAATCCTTAAATATGTTTTTGAGTTAACGGGCAGAAACCGTAGGCTTTAGGGGATAGTTCAATAACTTTAATTTGCAATGGCATAAGGGTCTTGGAATTGAATTGTAGGTTTTGGTCGAAAAGTTAGGGGCTATGTGTTATGTGTCTTAACATTTACACAATATCTTTTTTTGTTTAACCTTTAACGCCTAACAAGAATATAATAGAATGTTCGCTGGTTTTAATCCTTTTCTCCAGTGTGTTACGAATACAGATACTCTTGGCATGTTAATTGACATAGGCTTGCCTCAATTTTTTTAGATTTGTTTATCCAGTTTTTTTTATGTTGTTTTGTCTTGTCCATAGTAATTTCAGGCTTTTGACAATGAAATTGAATTCTTGCTTGTGGAGATTGTATGGCAGAACGACTGAACCTTTGTCAAATTGACGTTTCGATTATGAGTTTTTTTGAAAGAGAAATTTTATCCATATCCGATATGCTTGAGGGTGAAACCGAATTTATCCCATTGCTTTCCTCCGAAGATGAGGAAATGATGAATGCCGAAAACATCCCTGATATACTTCCCATATTGCCTTTAAGAAATACGGTTTTGTTCCCCGGTGTGGTGATCCCAATTACTGTTGGGCGCGATAAATCCATTAAGTTGATAAAGGATGCCTATCGCGATAAATCCCTGATCGGGGTGGTTGCCCAGAAAGATATCAATGTGGAAGAGCCGGGCGTTGATGACCTGAGTTCCGTGGGGACGGTTGCGCATATTATCAAGATATTGCAAATGCCCGATGGCAATACAACGGCCATTATCCAGGGGAAAAAGAGGTTTTCGCTGATCGAGCTTGTACAGGCCGAACCTTACTTCCTGGCAAAAGTGGCGCAATATGCCAATATCGACAAACCAAAGATGGGAAAGGAATTCAAAGCCCTGATAGCTTCCCTCAAGGATCTTTCCATCCAGATAATAAAGCAATCGCCCGTAATTCCTTCCGATGCGGCCTTTGCCATAAAAAACATCGAAAGCCCTGTTTTCCTTGTGAATTTTATTTCTTCCAACCTGAACATCGAAATTGTCGAGAAGCAAAAATTGTTGGAGGTTTCCGATTTCATGGAAAGGGCAAGGATGGTGCTTTCGGCGCTCACAAGGGAATTGCAGGAGCTGGAACTGAAAAACCAAATCCAGAGCAAGGTGAAATTCGACCTGGACAAACAACAGCGCGACTATTTCCTGCACCAGCAAATCCGAACAATCCAGGAAGAATTGGGCGATACGCCCGGTACGAATGACATTAACGAGCTAAAGGAAAAGGCCGCCAAAAAGAAATGGCCAAAAGCTGTTGAAGAGGTGTTTGTGAAAGAGCTTGGGAAACTGCAACGGATGAATTCACAGTCCCCTGATTTTTCGGTACAACTGAATTACCTCGATTTTGTGGTCGAGCTACCATGGAATACCTTTACAAAAGATAGCTTTAACCTGGGCCGTGCCGAACGGATTCTGGACAAAGATCATTATGGTTTGGAAAAGGTGAAAGAGCGGATTGTAGAGCACCTTGCCGTTATCAAGCTCAAGAACGATTTGAAAGCCCCGATTTTGTGCCTTGTTGGCCCTCCGGGTGTTGGAAAGACTTCCCTCGGGAAATCCATTGCACGGGCCATTGGCCGCAAGTATGTCCGTATGTCCTTGGGGGGAGTTCGGGACGAATCGGAACTGCGCGGACACCGAAAAACATATATTGGCGCACTTCCGGGACGGATAATGCAAAACCTGAAAAAGGTCAAGACTTCAAATCCGGTTTTTGTTTTGGACGAGATCGATAAGGTTTTGGGCGCCAATGTGAGCGGCGATCCACAGGCAGCTTTGTTGGAAATCCTGGATACGGAACAGAACTTTGCTTTCCATGACAATTACCTCGAACTGGATTACGACCTTTCAAAAATCCTGTTCATCGCTACGGCCAATACGCTGTCCACGATTCACCCAGCTTTGGTCGATCGTATGGAGGTAATCCATATCAGTGGGTATTTGCTGGAGGAAAAAGTGGATATTGCCAAAAAGCATTTGATCCCAAAACAATTGAAAGAGCATGGCGTGCAGAAAAGCCAACTTTCTTTCGATAAAAAAACAATTGAAAACATCATCGAGAATTATACCCGCGAGGCCGGTGTCAGGACACTTGAGAAAAATATTGCCCGTGTTATCCGGAAAAGGGTGCGGTTTATTGTTGAAGAGAGGGAGTATAATAAGAAATTGACTGTTGAAGATATTCGCGAAATACTGGGCCCACCACGTTACCAAAAGGAAAAGGAATTATTGGAAAATGTGGCCGGTGTGGTCACGGGATTGGCTTGGACAGCAGTTGGTGGCGAAATCCTTTTTGTGGAAGTAAGCCTGAGCCGTGGCAAGGGAAACCTTAACATGACCGGGAACCTCGGTGATGTGATGAAGGAATCCGCGACCATCTCCTTTGAATACCTAAAAGCCCATGCCGAAGAGGTAGGGCTGAACCCCGGAATTTTCCAAAAGTGGAATGTGCATATCCACATCCCGGAAGGGGCAACGCCCAAAGACGGCCCTTCGGCAGGTGTTACCATGTTCACGGCCTTGGCATCTGCCTTTACCCAACGCAAGGTAAGGCGCAGGATAGCCATGACAGGTGAGATCACACTTCGTGGCAAAGTGTTGCCGGTGGGCGGCGTAAAGGAAAAAATCCTTGCCGCCAAACGGGCAAAGATCACAGATATTATTTTATCGGTGGAAAACGAAAAGGACATCACCGAAATCAATGACAAATATATTTCCGGTCTTAACTTCCATTATGTGAACCGCATGATCGAAGTACTGGATTACGCCCTCTTGGACGAAAAGGTGGAGAACGCGGTGAAGGTTTAAGACCGTTGCAAAACTCATTTTACAAAAATATTCGAGGCCAGGGAAATTTTTTTAACCACAGTCACGCCCATGGCGTGTTGAGGATTGAAAAATTTTGATAACCTGCCTGTCCGGTCAGGGGGGCGAAGAAGATTGAAGTAAAATGAGTTTAATTTTCAATTATTCCTTGATATTGCAACAGCTTGGTCTCAACCTGTAGGGACGCTACTGCATATGGCCAGCCCCGACCCAACAGCTTTCGGCACCGGCATTCCACTGCCACTTTCTCCAAATAAACCATCCCGCCTGCCCCTTGTTGTTGTTTTCACCAACAAGAAAAGGTGGGCAATATCACTCCACCACTACCTTCTCGGTATAAACCTTGCCCCCAGCCAGTACCTTCACAAAGTAAATGCCTTTGGGCATATCCCTGATATCAACAGCGGTATTGCCCATCTGCACATTCCCCTTTTTGTAAACCACATTGCCCATCATGCTTGTTATTTCAACGGCAAAGCCGGAATTTCCACCATCATCGAAA
>JAJRTT010000325.1 GCA_024278155.1 Bacteroidota bacterium
CCGTATTCTGATTTCAATTAAAAAGCCGGTAAGGGTTTCCTTATCGGTTTTTCCATATTAAATACTATTTTTGTAGCATAAATGCAGTAAATATTGAAAAGAGGCTACAAAATATCAATTTATATCCTTGCCGCCATAATTGTTTTGATGGTGGTGTTCAACCTTATGTTCAGCAGTATCCTGCGATGGCAGGTCAATAATTTCAGCAACGGCAAAATCCATCTCAATTCGGAGAAAGCATCTGCGAACATATTTACTTCGAGCATATTGTTTGAAGATGTATTGGTCGGGTTCGACAGCGTGTCTGTGGATGCGGCTTCCAAAATCTACCTGCGGAACTTAAGGTTTTCTTCCCTGAAAATAAGCCATATCAGTATTTTCCAATTGTTGTTCAACCGGAACATAAAGGTTGGGAAAATTGGCTTTACCGACCCCGAACTGAATTTTATGCGCGACACGGTTATCTTAAGGAAAGACCTTTTTACGAAAGTGATAACTCCCGAAGTGCTCAAGGCAAAAAGCCGGGATGCAACGTTTTCCTTTGAAATTGGTGAAATTTCCATTGATCAGGGGGCAATGCACTTTCGGGGCAGGAGAGGGGAGGAGCTCGATCTTGAGAAAATCAATATCCGAATCCGGGATTTGCGCCTGTCGGACCTGAGCCAGATGGAAATGGCAAAAAAGGATTTGAGCGCCCATTTTAAATTGAACGTGAACCTGTATGACGTGCGGAAGCGTTTCCAGGATGCCTATACTTTTTCCGTTGATTCGTTCAGTTATTTTTCAGGGAAGAAATATCTGCTGGTGAGCGGGATTGAATTGACGCCAGACAGCCTGGACGATTTTTCGGGGAAGCCCGAAATTAAGTTCAGGACGGATTTCCTGCGGATAAGCGGTTTCGACCTGAACGAGTTTATTATGGACGAAAACCTGGAATTTTCAAAGTTCGAGATTTCAAACGGTGATTTATGGGAAAGCAAGGATTGGTTCTTCTTGAACAACGACGATATCAGGGACACCGTGAAAAAGAAGAACGGGCCGGGCTTCAATTGGTTGAATACTTTTAGGACAGACACCTTTTTGGTAAACGATATCAATGTGTTGAGCATGACCAAAAAACTCGATACCATTTATGAAGTGAAGAAAGGCCACCTGATGGTGCTCGACATCAGGGTGGATTCCAATTTTTTGAAAAAAGCCGCATACCTTGACCTTACTGAAAACACTTTTGCCCATTCAAGTGCCATTAAGTTCCACTGGGTCAAACCGGTGATTGATTTCAGGTGCGATACCTTTTCGTTCACGGGGGGCGATGGAAGGGAGTTCATGAAGAACGTCCGTTTTTCGCAGCATACATATTCAAAAGACATAAGCCAACAGAAATTGTTGATAAGTGCCCGGGTCGATTCCCTGGGCATGAAGGGCCTGAATATCCGAAGATTGTTGAAGTCGGACAGCGTACATTTGTCCCTTTTCCTTAAAAACCCACACCTTGATGTTTACGAAAGGGAGGGTCTCCACAGGAAAAACAAGAAAAACACAAAGCTCCCTTCAACTATTTTCCTCGATGAATTCAGGATACAGGACGGGGCTTTCGGTTTTGCCTCGGATATTTCAAGGGTGGAAGCAAAGGTGGAAAACCTGAACCTCCTTTTTGATACACTTCTAATCAATACAAAGCGAATAGGGAAATCCGGTTTTGTTGATTTTGATGGTTTTATCCTGGATTGTGACGGGATACGGTATAAGGACAAAAAGAAGCCCATCTCTGTCAGGATTGCCAATTTGTTCATGGACGAAAAGGATTTCATGTTGAGGGGAGTCCGGTTTTCGGAGGGGAAAGCCCCGGCACCCGGTTTTAGTTCCCTGGAGATGGATGGCTTTACGGTCAACAACTTCAACCTGAAAAAACTAATAAACAGAAAAGAGTTTGTTTGTGAAGAAATCGTGCTTCAAAAACCGGGATATTATGGAAAAGCAAAGGGGGACAATAAAAAGCAGGGAGAAAAAACCGTTTTGTCAAAAAAGATAATCGCAGGGAAAATCGCTGCCGGTCTTAGGGGAAAACTTAATAAACTCCATATCGGGAACATAAACATAATTGATGGCCATGTTGATTTTCAAAGCGAAAAGGATTCCATTCGCCTGAAAACTTCCCTCGCTATGAAAATGCAAAACATCCGTTTCTATCCCAATGACCCCTCGGGCGATACGCTTTTTTATTTCCCCGATTATTTCCAATTTGTTTTGGACAAGCCTGGTTTTTCAACTTCAAAACTAAGCTTCCGGACGGATGTTGTTTCCTATGACAATTCCAGGGATGAACTGGTGGTAGTTGGCTTGTCTGGAGAAAGTGTGGGGGAGGACAAGGCCAAATACACTATAAAGGTGTCGAGGATAGAATTGTGGAAGCCGTTTTGGGAAGCTGAAAAAGAACGGCCTTTCCGCTTTGCGTCCCTCGATATAAAAACGCCTGTTGTTTTTGTTGAAATAAATAAAAAGGGGGAAGCTGTCCCCCAAAAAAACAAAAAGAAATTTGTTTTGCCTTTTCAGGTTGATGGTGTCGTGAAGGTATTGGCAGGGAAACTCAATATACAGATCAATAAGCCGGACGATACGCTCGGTTATTCCATCGGCGATTTTGATCTGGAATGGGACGCCAAGGCCGGGCAAGCATTAGGGGATGGGTCTGGAAATGATTTATTGGCCGCAATAAATTTTGATTTTGAAAATATTATCTTGAATTCGGGCAAATCGAACACCAGCCTTGACAATATCTATTTCGACAAGGAAAACAATATCATCGAAGTGGAGGGTATCAAGCAAATGGCATGGAAGCCTGCCGATGAAGGGGGCGAGAAAAAACTGAATAACCGTATTGCCATTCCAAGGCTGCACATCGAGTATCCCCATTTGTACGGAAAGCCCGGAGAACCGCTCGGGCTATGGATTTCAAATATCACAGCAAATGAAACGAAATTCGAGTCTTATGCAGTTGGGGGCAAAACCAAAAAAGCCCCCCGTTTCAAGATTTCGGATTCCACGGCCATGAAATTCTTGGGTTTTTTTGAATATGTTAAAATCGATTCCATTTATTTCCCCAATATCCATATAAGGGTGAACACGGACACAATGATACGAAAGCCCATTGATTTCAAGCATATTTCGTTTCATGTGAACGGTTTGTTGATGGATTCGTCTTTGCTCGACCCCGAAAAGAATTCCTATGCCGATGATGTTTTTGTCCACCTCCATGACCGTGAGGTTTATTCGGCGGACAGCATGTACAAATTCCGCACGAGTTACCTGACCTATTATTTTAGCAAAGACCAAATCATTATCGATTCGCTGGAGGTTATCCCGCAGTTCGAAAAAGATGTGTTTTTTGAAAGGGCCCGTTTTCAGACCGATCGGATGCAGGTGAGCACAAAAAACGTTGTTGTTGATGGCATCGACCTGGAATCGGTCATTAAAACGGGCGAGTACCATTTCGACAAAATATCGATAAACGAGCTGCGCCTCCTCGATCACCGCGACCAGCACTATCCGCGCAAGGAAGGGCAGTACAGGCCATTGCCGAAAGAGATGCTCGAAAACATACCGGTGATTTTCCATGTGGACACGGTACAGGTGAACGATTCCTATGTTTTGTACGGCGAATATGTGGATAAGTCAGAATTCCCGGGCGAGGTGTTTTTCGACGACTTCAATGCATCGATTTACAATGTGACGAATGTTTTCAAAAAGCTGGATACCTCCTTTGTGATGACTGCCCATTTACAATCGAAATTGATGGGAAGTGCCGATCTGGATTTGACGATAAGTGTCCCATTGCTCGAAAGGGCCGATTATTTCTGGTTCGATGGCAAAGTTGAGAACCTTGATTTGACCCAGTTTAATTCCATGACGCAAAACCTGTTTGGGATCACTATCAGAAGGGGCTATGGAGATTTGGAAATCCCGTTGATTTCGGCCAATAACTCACATTCCCTCGGCGAGCTTACGTTCAAGTACAAAAAGTTCAAACTCGCCATGTACAACCGCAAAAAGGCACGGATGAACCGGGGCATCGCATCACCGCTGATCGACTTTATGATGAACGGTGTTTTGTTAAAATCGAACAACCCGAAGTTCCTGGGGAAAACACGTGTGGGGGAAGTTTATTTTGAACGCGATGACGAAAAATCCATTTTTAACTATATCTGGAAAAGCGTGATGAGCGGGACTTTGTCCACCATGGGCTTTAACAAAAAGGAACAGCGACAGGCCATCAAGGAAAAAAAGAAGGAGATGAAAGAGAAAATGCGCAAGGTGGGGAAATGATGGGGCCTTTAATTGGGGGGCTTGTGGGTGCAGGGCTTGCAAAGCCAATACCCTGACCGCTATACGTCCCACCCCTTAACTTTTCCCTATGTCCAACTTTTCGTAAACCGAATTCTGGCTGATATATTCAGGGACGATTTCTTTCATCTTTTTCACGATTTCTGTATTGTCCTGGTTTTTGAACAAGGAAATCAGTTCATCGATTCGATTGTTGATTTCATCAAAATCATAAGCCCGTGTTTTGCCTATCATAATCTGTGAATGATGGGTGGGAAGTGTGTTTTCTTCTGAATTGAGAAGCTCTTCATAAAGTTTTTCCCCGGGCCGCAATCCCGTGAATTTGATTTGGATGTCCTTGTCAAGCTCCAGGCCCGAAAGGCGCACCATTTTTTTGGCAAGGTCGGTTATTTTTACCGGCTCGCCCATATCGAAGAGGAAAATCTCGCCCCCTTTCCCCATGTTCCCGGCCTGTAAAACCAGGCGGCAGGCTTCGGGGATTGTCATAAAGTAACGGATCACCTCGGGATGGGTAACGGTTATCGGCCCCCCTTTTTCGATTTGCTTCCTGAAAAGCTGGACTGCCGAACCATTGGATCCCAAAACATTCCCGAAACGGGTGGTGATAAAACGTGTTTTCTCTTTTTTGTTCAGTGCCTGGGTGTATATTTCCGCGATCCTTTTCGAGGCTCCCATCACATTTGTCGGGTTCACGGCCTTGTCCGTTGAAATCATGATAAATTTCCGTACCGCAAATTTTACGGAAAGATCGGCAACGGTTTTTGTTCCATTGATATTGGTAAACAATGCTTCGGTCGGGTTGTTCTCCATCATTGGCACATGCTTGTAAGCGGCGGCATGGTAAACGATTTCCGGCCTAAAAACCCGAAAGGCGTTTTCCATCCTCACCAAATTGCAAATATCGGCCACGGCAATTTCAAAATTCTTCTCGGGGTATTTGTCGTTCAGTTCGGTTTCAAGGTCGAAAAGGGCACTTTCAGCCTGATCGATAAGGACAAGCTTTTTTGGGTTGAAATTCAGGACCTGCCTGACAATTTCACTGCCAATGGAACCGGCTGCCCCTGTAATCATTATAACGGCACCGTTCAGCTCCTTGTTGATTTTATCCTCGTTCATTTTGATCTCGTCCCTTTCCAGAAGGTCTTCTATCTTGATTTTCTTGATTTGTTTGAAACTCAGTTCGCCGTTTATCCAGTTGGCCACTGGAGGGACGGTCATCACTTTTGTATCGAAAGGAAAGCAGGCATCAACGATGGACTGTTTTTTGGCAGGTTTTAAATCCTGAACGGCTATGATCACGCTTTCGATGGTTTCGGCAAGGAGCAGTTCCCTGATTCTGTCAAAACTATAAATCGTTACACCTTCCAGCTTTTTCCCCTGTTTGTTTTTATCGTCATCAATAAAAGCGGCCACTTTATAGCGTATCCCTAAGTCTCTGTCCAAAGCCCTTTTGGTAATGACCCCTGCTTCCCCGGCACCAAAAATAATCACGCGTGTTTTTTCGCCGGAAGGGTTTTTTATTTCGAGATAAGTGATCTTTACGAGTATGCGGAAGGTGACCATCCCCAGCGTAACACTGATAAACTCGATGATGATTATGGAAAATGGGACAAGGAATTTTTCGTTGATGAAATAATAGGAAAACAAATTGGCAAGGCCGAAAAACAGGCTTCCCGAAAGCAGTACGAGAAAAATCCTCACCGCATCTTCCGTACTCGTATAACGGATAATGCCCGCATAGGTTTTTGAGATTAGAAAACTCAGGGCCCTGACTCCAAGAACCAATAGGAATACCTGTGGCCATAATTGAATCTCCTGAGGTGGGACATTAAAGTTAAACCGCACCAAATAGGCCAGTATCACGGAAAAAAATACAACAAGGATATCGACCAGGAAAATAAACCAACGGGGTATGTTTTGTCTTGTAAAGATCATGTGCGGATGATTTTTGCAAAGTTATGTTAAAACGGATAAACTTTACCGAAGTAGTTTTCCACATTTAAAACTGATGTTTTGACAAAGAGGTGAAATTTCTGTTTGGAATACGTTTGCTATTTGTTTGTAAGCCTTTTCTTTTTTTATACATTTGTGCAATTTTGAAGTAGGATTATGTCAAAGAGGATTTCCCATATAATTTCTGAATTAAAAGATCAATACTTAATTGATGATGCGCTTAGGCCATGGATTATTGGTTTCAGTGGAGGAAAGGATTCAACCGCACTTTTACAATTAGTTTGGATGGCTTTAAAAGAATTGTCCTTCGATTTTAACAGAAGGCAAGGGACGATAGACAATATTGATAGGGTTATTGAGAAATATTTATATGCAAGCTAAGAATTTAACATATTATTGTTCTTGTTTTGAAAGATTGAGACGTGATCGTAAAAATGGAGGCGCACCTCATAAGCCAATTTTGCTTATTAGTCTAATTCAAGCTTTTCAACAAAAAATATTCGATTCAAATAAAATATTCATTATTCCTGAATTGGTTGGCCTATTCAAGACTAATTGGAAAGATTTGGTTGAATCCAATAATCATTGTTTGTTTGCAATGCCATTTTATCATATGCATACTGAACCATTTTGGCAACTAATCCCTAATGCTGGATGTGAATTGTGGGTTAAGTCAAAAAGTTCAATGCGTAGTTTTTCAAATCTGACAACCGCTATTAAATATGTGCTTATTGATAATGAACTTGTTCATCTACTTAAAAATAAAGAAGAGTCAGAGATATTGATACATTTTCTCCTTGATAAATATTTTCCTAATACTAAAAACAGCTATACTAAAGGGAATAATAGTTATTTAACAGATATTGAAAATCAAATAATTCAAGAACCAAAAGAAGAATACAAAAGGCGACTACTGTCTATTAGAGAACAGCTCGATAATGATGCTTTTCAAGAAGAAATATATGTAAGGGGTAATGTGTTCAAAAAAGAAATCCCCAAAATATATAATTATACTTGTTGTATCTCAGGTTTGAGAATTGATGCTATTTCAAATGTGTCAATGATTGATGCTTGCCATATTGTTCCATTTTCTGAAAGCTACAATGATACAATTACAAATGGTATTGCCCTTTGTCCAAATTTACATAGAGCGTTTGACAGGGGGTTGATTTCCATAGATGATAATTATAAAGTGATTGTCAGCAAAGGTTTTTCGGAAACTATTAATAGCAACTATAATATAAGACAATTTGCGGGCAAAGAAATTCTTTTACCTAAAAATCAAAAGTATTTTCCTTCTATTGAATCATTAAATTATCATAGGGGAAAGTTTGGATTATAATTCAAAGGTTTAGCAAGAACAACAAAATGTTGAGCGGTAAAGGAGAAACACTTTAAAAGGACAATGTTATTGAATGATTTTTAGTTCTGAAAAACTGTTTAGGGATATTAAAGAGGCAAATTAATGAAACAAAGTGCTGAATTTAAATATGTCAATGTTAGCAACTTAGGGTTTGACTATTTTAGCTCACGCTTGCCAAGGTTATTACATGGAAAGACTGAAGTTGAGATAGTGAATTTCTTTTTGACTGAAGAGCTATTAATTGAATTAATGCTTACAATTGGAAAAAATGGTTTTTTTGAGGGAGAACAACTATTGGTTGTAGAAACGGATAAGGACAAATACAAAGTTATTGAAGGTAACCGAAGGTTGACTTCGGTAAAGTTGTTGAATGATTATACTTTGGCAACGGTAAAAAAAGAATTGGTAAAAAAGGTATATGACGAAGCAATTTATAAACCAATAGTTGAATTGCCCTGTTTGGTTTTTGCTCACGAAGAGGACATTCGAAAATATTTGGGGTTTCGCCATATTACCGGTATCAAATCATGGGGGCTTTCTGAAAAGGCAAGATACCTTTACGGACTCTATAAATCCAGCTTTGGAAATCAACCATTTAAGCAAGCGTGTTATGAATTGGCAAAAACTATCGGTAGCACAAGAAGCTATGTATCCAGAGTCCTTATTGCTTTTGAAATATATAAATATATTGAAGATGAAGCTTATTTCGGGATAAAGGGCTTGGATGATACAAATTTCTATGTGGGCTATTATTCAGATGGATTAAGCAGGCCAAATATATCAAGGTTTTTAGGTGTTGATTTGGACTCCGATAAGCCAATAGAACAGTTAAATAAAAATAATGTCAAATTGTTGACCAAATGGTTCTACGAGAAATTTGAATTGGACGGCAGAATCCAAACAAGGTTAAAAGGAAGGAGTGGGGACTTAAACGGCCTAAATAATGTTTTAGGCCATCCGCTAGCAATGAAAGCCTTTGTGGAACAGGGTTATACATTGGATAAAGCTACCGAATTAGCAGAAGATGTTGATCGGATTTTTTTTAACTCTTTAAGGTCGGCTATAATGAATTTGGAAAATGCCGATCGGATCACCCAAAACCTGGATAGCTTTTATAGTGGTGTTGAAGAAGATTTAATTAAAATCAGAAAATTAACTTCGAAGATCAAAGGTGTAAAAGACGAATTTGAAAGCAAAGAATTTGATAAAGATGAGTTTTAAGGAAAAAATAATTGAACAACTAGGTAAACTTGATTTGATACCTAAAAAACATACTCCCAATAAAAATCACTTATTTGCAGATTATTTTGAGCTTATTTCACTTTTTAGCTGTGACGAAGTATCTCAAAATGACATCATACAAGAGTATAAAAGAGAAAATATAAAAATTCACAAATTGGCAAGGGGTGATAGTCAAATTGGTTCTTTAGCTTCTGAATTGGATGACAAAGAAGAATTATGGGCTGACGAAATTTTTTCTATTTGTAATGTTCGGGATGATATGTTACAACAAAAATATCCTTTCCTGATAACTGGGAAAACAATCAAACTTAAAGATAGGTTAAGCGATGAGAATAAAATATATATATTGTTATTACTTGCGTCTAACTTAAATTATTTTCCGGATTTCCAGTCTTTTTTAACTTCAGATTTCGAGCAAGTTTCATTTCAGTCATTAAAAAAATTTCTTCCAGGGAACTCAATTGTCAAGCAATTAGGTAAGCATTCCGATTTAAATGGAACAGCAAAAGAAAAAATCAAAGAACTTGCAGGGTTTATGAACATTAGAATGGATGAGGGAGAAATAGATAATAATGTTCAAGGCAATCAAGAACGAGGGCTTGATTTAATTGGATGGATACCGTTTCAAGACAAAATCCCTAACCTTGTTTCAATATTAGGTCAATGCGCATGCGGGAACGATTGGTATAAAAAGCAAGGAGAGACGAGAAGGTACGAAAATGCCTATTTTCGATTTTATAAAAACCCTCCAATCCATACTATGTTTATTCCATATGCTCTTGGAAAAAGTACAACATCATTTTTTCAATCAGATGAAGTTGATTGTTTCTTATTTGAAAGGTTTAGGATTATGGAATACATTGGGGATACTGGTTTTTTCAATGAATTACAAACCAAAGAAATTATAGATGAGTGTATTGCGTATTCATTTTTATAGTCTCTTTTCTTTCAGGTATTACATTCGTGGGCTAACTATTTTATTTCTAAAAGCTTAAGTTGAAGGTGTGGGTTTTTTGTGTTAGACAGGCATAACAGGAAAAGGGACTTATTACACTTTAAAGGGGCAATAAAGGGGCAGTTTGGATATGTTGAAAAAGCGTATAATTCTAACATATAATTATATAGAGGTTCTGCAAAGGGGCAATAAAGGGGCAAAAAAATCAAAGACATAAAAAATCAAAGTTAAATATAAGAAAAAATGAAACAAACAGCATTTACAAAATTCCACGAAGGGCTTGGGGCAAAGATGGTGGAGTTTGCAGGGTACAATATGCCCATCCAATACGAGGGCTTGATAAAAGAACATATGACCGTTAGGGAAAAGCTTGGGGTCTTTGA
>JAJRTT010000326.1 GCA_024278155.1 Bacteroidota bacterium
CAAATTGGGTACCTGAAATTTTTTTGACTTTTATTTTTTCCATGATGTTGAAGGTTAAGGTTTAAAATACAATTCCCTGTCCATTTCAATTATTTCAACCGTGAATTGTATGCTTGTTTTTTCGGGGTTATCCTGAAAATGATTTTGAACCAATTTTAAGGCTTCGTTTCCGATTCCTTGCTTTACTTCTGGAGCCCGGCCCTGGAATATACGGATTTCAAGATGGACAAAAGCACTGCGTTTATCCCCTTCGCCAATAAAATATTCGGCGAGTCTGATTGCCCGGCTTTTGCAAGTAATTGGGTCGATGCCCGCCTTGTTTGATAAAAGGCTATGGATTTCCGAAAACAACGGATTGAAGCTTCTTCCCCTTTTAATGTTGTCTGTATATTGCAAAATTATATGTGGCATGGCTTATTGATTTGTTGTTATGGTAAATGGGATCCTTGGTTTTAAATACTGGTCAACTTCGGGCGATTGCTGGATTTTCCTCACAACGCCCATTCCGCTTATCACCTTTCCGAATGCGGCAAAACCCTGTCCATCAGAATTGCGCATCCCGCCATAATCGAGCAAGGGCTGGTCGCCAACGCAAATGAAGAATTCCCCGGTAGCTGTTCCCGGGCCGTATCTTGCCATAGAGATTACACCGTCCTTGTGGAGTATCCCTGTTTGTTGGGTGGTTTCGTGTGCTATGGGCGGAAGTGCCTGTGGATGGTCATCTTCGAACAGGCCGCCCTGTATGACCTCTATCTTCACCTCGCTGCCCGGTTGGTTGTCCAATGTCACGACCCGGTAAAATGTTGCTCCTTTAAAGCGGTCTTCCTTGATATATTTTAGGAAGTTGGCCACGGTAATGGGGGCCTTTTCCGGGTATAGTTCCAACACAATATCGCCCAAATCCGTCTGAACGACTACCTCCGGGTTTTTCTTGCCGCAAGACCACAGAAGGGTTATTGTTGCAAGGATTGATAGAACTGCAATTTTTAGGGATTTCATTATTTCAAACTTTATTAATTTGTCAACGTCATTACATGGCTTACGCTAAAGTTTCAGCGACAGCGTGAGGAATCTGTTGAAAGGCTTGTGGATGAGGGTTCCGAAGTAATCTGTCGGCTATGGAAGACAGTCAAAACTTCCAACAGATCGCCACAATACTCCCCCGCCTAAGGCCTTCCTATCAGTATTTCGCAATGACGTTCGTTTTTAGAACCGCAAAGATAAACAACTCAAACCGCCATCCAATTTCCGAAACTCCGAAACATCCGCAACAATGGTTTTGTGCCCGGCATATTCAACAAGCTGATTTGTTTTTTGGAAACCTTTGGCCACAAGGACAAAATCGTTTATCCAGGCACAATTTGTAACATAAGCTTCCTCTTCATCTACTTTCAATACATTAAATTGTCTGAACGCATCCTTTTCGGTAAATTCACCGGAAGCAAGCAAATTGTTGTTTTCGAGGTAAGTCCCCTTAAGTACTTGTACGATAAAATATGAAAAAAACCTTTTTCCGTCAGGCTGAATTTTGTGGTTTCTATCATATTCAGTTGTTTAATGTTTTTTTGATTTCAATAAGGTAATCCCGGTTTTCGCTCATTCCGTTATGTCCCTGTCCTTTTAAAATTATGAGGCGATCGGTTTTCTTCATCAGCTCTTTCAGTTTTAGGGAGGATTTAAAATAAACAACCTCATCCCGATCTCCGTGGAAGATGGCAACTGGCATTTCGCATTCCCGGATAAACTTATTCGTTTCAAATTTATATTTTAGCGCAAAAGCAGGAATAACCGGGAAGTAATGTTTCATCAGGTCGGTGAGGTTAAAATAGGGCGCCTGAAGGATCAACAGTTTTGGATGGTTTGTGGAAGCAAGTTTTGCTGCCGGCCCGGTTCCTATGGAATAACCCAAAACAACGATGTTGTTTTCATCATAGGTGTTTTTAAGAATATCGTACACCTTTTGAATGTCGCTGTACAGTTGGTTCTCGCTGCTTATTTTTCCCTCGCTTTTGCCATATCCCCGGTAATCCAGCATAAACAGATCGTAATCGAGATCGGTATAGGTGTTGGCAATTTCTCCCCAGGATTTCAAGGAACCGGCATTGCCGTGCAGGTAAAAAACAAGCCCTTTTGAAGAATCGGCTTTGAACAAAATCCCGTGCAGCATCACATTGTCATCCATTTCGAAATCCATTTCGGTGAAATCCTGCCTGAATGCAAATTCATGATCTTTGTCCAGTTTTTCGGGAAAGAAAATCAATTTTTCCTGGCCAAAATAAAGGAGCAGGCATCCAACAAGTAAAATAGTGAGAAGAATTGCCAATACTGTCACGAGTGGGTTTTTCATTAATAAATAGGCCTTACTTTTCAATTATCAACTTTGTTTGCTTCAAGTTGGTGTTGTCACCAACTTGAGTATTGTTTATAGGTAATTCCTTGTTGGTGACAACACCAACAAGGGGCAGTGCGTATTTAATTCAAATAATCATCTTTCTTGACCAAAAAGTAAAAATCGTTCTCAATGGGAAGGTATCCGTAATCATAGCAGAAAATGTACGTTTTCCCGGCCTTGGTTGTGTAGGTGCTTGTGTGGTAATCGAAGTGCAGCCCTTTTTCGTTCAGTTTGTTGCGGTGGACCTTGGCCTTCCCCTTTGGGTTCAGTGCTTGCAGGATCCTCCTGTTTTTGCGGAGGATATTGTTCACATTGCGCACATAGATATTTGAATCCCTTTTCTCGCGGTTGTTGTACGTATTGCGGCATTGGTCTGAACAAAACTTTTTATCCACCCTGCCGGATATTTCGTAACCACATTCAAGACATTTTTTGGCTTTCATCGGTTTTTGTTTTAAAACTTGCAAGCAAATATAAGGGTTTTTGGTTTAAAAAATAATAGATGTGCAGTTTTATCGTACAGAGACAACTGATTTTCATTCCCGGCTGTCTCAATTACGGATCAATTCAATATTTATGTAATTCTAAATACGACATTTCGATGAAAACAATTTCAACTCTTCTTTTATCGCTTTTAATAAGTGCGTTTTTAATGGCACAGGATTACACCAAAATGCCCGGTTCCGAAGCTTGTTATTACGGGAAATCGCACAAGGATTTCACTTCTTCCGACGAGAAAGGCCCCACATCCCCAAAACATTCTTTCGATGTGCTGAACTATGCGCTTGACCTCGACATCTATGATAATTACTCAAGCCCCTATCCCAAGACATTTACGGCCAGTAACATAGTGACTTTCAGGGTAGATACTGCCCTAAGCGCCATCGTGCTGGATGCCGTGAAATCTTCCATTGTGGTCGATGAGGTTTCCATGGCCGGTGAGTCATTTTCACAAACCAATACAAAACTCACCGTTGAGCTCGATAACACGTATCAACCCGGCGATATCGCAGAGGTGAAAATCAATTACCATCACACTACTGCCAATGACGGGAATTTTAACGTGGGCGGTGGATTTGTGTTTACCGATTGCGAACCGGAAGGGGCGCGCAGGTGGTTCCCTTGTTGGGACAAGCCTTCTGAC
>JAJRTT010000327.1 GCA_024278155.1 Bacteroidota bacterium
ATTTACCCCTTATCAATTTTAGTTTTGATGAGTTCCTTGATTTACTTTTCTATTTGGGTTACAAAACCAACATCTTTAATTGAAAGGATTGTTTGTACAAGGGAAATTTTCAGTTCAGCAAAATTTACTTCTTCCATAACGCCTTCATCATTAATAATGAATTGTAGGGCGAAGTTAAATAGGCCCTTTCTAAACAATAATCGAAAATTGGAACATCACACCAATTATTTTATCAAGTAAAGAGTTACTTTTGCAGAAATTAATATATTTGATGTCGCCACAGCCCGGAACAATCTTATCGAAGATCAACAGCCCTGCCGACCTGAAAAAACTCAGGGAGGAACAGCTCCCCCAATTGTGTGAAGAATTGCGCGAATTCATTATCGATGTGATTTCTGCAAACCCGGGCCATCTCGGCGCAAGCCTAGGAACAGTAGAACTTGCAGTGGCCATCCATTATGTCTTCGACACACCGGACGACAAACTTATTTGGGACGTGGGACATCAGGCCTATGCACATAAAATCCTGACGGGACGTAAAGACCGCTTTTTCACCAATAGAAAAAAAAATGGCATCAGTGGTTTTCCAAAGATGAGCGAAAGTGAATACGATGCTTTCGGCACGGGCCACTCCTCCACTTCCATATCGGCCGCATTGGGGATGGCCATTGCTTCAGCTTTGTCAAATGAAAATAAAAGGCAGCATATCGCCGTAATCGGGGATGGTTCCATTACAGGTGGTATGGCAATGGAAGCCTTGAACAATGCAGGCGTTTCAAAAGCAAACCTATTGGTAATCCTTAACGACAACCAGATTGCCATCGACAAGAACGTGGGCGCCCTAAAAGAATATCTTGTGGACATAACCACCTCACCATACTATAACCGGGCGAGGGATTTTGTTTGGAAAATGATGGGCGGTGATACAAAATATGGCACCAATTCGAGGGCAATCGTCAAGCAAATTGGCAATGCGGTAAAGTCAACCATTTCGAAAAAAAGCAACCTTTTTGAAGCTTTCCGGTTTCGGTATTTTGGGCCAACAGATGGACATGATGTTATTAAACTTGTACGCTTACTAAAAGACCTGAAGCGTATCGAAAGCCCAAAACTCCTCCATGTAATCACAAAAAAAGGCAAGGGTCTTATGATGGCCGAGAACAAACCCACCACTTACCATTCGCCTGGTCTGTTCGATAGGAAAACAGGTGAAATACGTACAGAGACAAGCAAGAAAAAACTCCCGCCAAAATACCAGGATGTTTTTGGGGAAACCATTGTGGAACTGGCCGAAAAAAACGAAAAGATACTGGGCATCACACCTGCCATGCCCACCGGAAGCTCCCTGAACATCATGATGGGGAAAATGCCAAACAGGGCTTTTGATGTGGGCATTGCGGAACAACATGCGGTCACTTTTTCCGCTGGATTGGCAACACAAGGCTTTATCCCGTTTTGCAATATTTATTCGACCTTTATGCAGCGGGCATACGACCAGATAATCCATGATGTGGCACTCCAAAAACTTCATGTTGTATTTTGCCTCGACCGGGGCGGATTGGTTGGCGAAGATGGCCCCACGCACCACGGCGTTTTCGACTTGGCCTATTTGCGCACCATTCCCAACATTATTATTGCAGCACCCATGAACGAGGAGGAATTGCGCAATATGATGTACTCAGCTCAATTGGAAAATACCGGGACATTCTCGATACGCTATCCAAGGGGAAGGGGCACAATGACCGAGTGGAAAACCCCTTTCAAAAAGATGGAAATCGGAAAAGCCAAAAAAATCAGGGACGGGAAAGACGTGGCCATCGTTTCCATTGGGCATCCCGGAAATTCGGTAATTGAAGCCTGTAGGGCCCTTGAGGAGAAAGGGATAGATGCGGCCCATTACAATATGCGTTTCCTAAAACCCCTTGATGAGGAAACACTCCATGAAATTTTCAAATCCCATGATCAGATAATCACCGTTGAAGATGGGACGATCCTTGGTGGACTGGGAAGTGCCGTGATCGAATTTATGAGCGACAAAAACTACAAAGCTACCGTTAAAAGGCTGGGCATTCCCGATAAATTCATTCCACACGGCACACCCGGTGAACTGATGAAAATCTGTGGCTATGATACGGATGGCATAATCGAAGCTGTTTCTTCCCTATAAGCGCCCACAATTTTAACGGGTGTACGGCAAATTCCCTTTTGCCCTTTTTTCAAACTTCAAATTTTTTTTGTAACTTTGGTTTTTTTCAAAAAAGCCCGTTACTGCTTCAAAATTGGCAAGCAGGTATTTTGATGCAACGTATCGAATATTAATTTGGTCTTTTACGTAAGCAATACTTTTTCATAAACCAAAACACAACAGCATGAAAAAGACATTTACTATCCTTGGTTTAATTATCGCAATGGCAATCCAAGGCCAAAACTGGTCGCCCATATTGCCCGGCGAAAAAATGAATTACCGGCATTCCGATTCTGCCAATATCACCAATACGATTTGGGTAAGACTGACACAAATAGTTAGCGGTGACACGTTGTTCCGGTTCAATAAAGTTGTAATAGACGACCCGGACAACCCGGACAATATCATCCGAAACCAGTATCAGTTTTTATCAAGCTATGTAAAAAAGCAAGGCCTCGGCTATTATCACTTTGCCAGTCCATTGAATTATTTTCTTCCAGTTTTAACGGGATCAGGAAGTACCTGGTATTTCACCAGCACAATTACAGCTGAAATCACTGAAATTACAGTTGAAGATGTTTTCGGCGTTCAGGATTCCGTAAAAACAATCAGCTTGTCGGATGGAAATGAAATACGCTTATCCAAAGGTTTTGGGATTTTGAAGTTCCCCGATTTTGAAAATGGGGGATATTACGAACTGGTTGGCATACAGGATAGTGGATATGGGGAAAACGTGCCCGGTTTTTGGGAAATATTTGACTTTGAGCCCGGGGACGTACAACAAAGGCTGTACTATCACGATTATCCAAATTATTCACACCAACACATAACAAAAGCCTTGTTCAATTCCAAGGAAATCTTTGACGACCATATAACCTACAATGTTTATGAGCTTATTTCAGGCTATAATTACTACGAAGGAAATGGTTACGTATATTTTACGGATATTTATGAAGGGGAGAGGGTTTATTATAAAGACAATTACGAATGGGCAGGGAAATTCCAGGATGAACTTATTCTATTGCAGGATTATCCTTATTGCTCGCCCATATATGATGATGACTTTTTATTTGCGAGGATCACAACCTATCCCGATGCAAACGATATAAAGACCAAACATTGGGGAAAATACAACTATAATTCAGAAGGCCTTTATTATGAAACGAGCCCCTCAAGTGATATCCTTACCGCACTTCCGCCCGTTAACTGTATGTCGGAAGGCCCTCACGGAATGACCTATAAAGCTTCGCTTGGCATATCCGCCAAATACAGGGCCGATTTTGAATCAGAGGATTACTATTACCTAATGGGATATGTTAAAGATGGAATTACCGTTGGAACAGTTTACGATGACTCCTATTTTATCACTGGTATAAAACACCAATCGGAGAGCTTCGGCAATTACATGGTTTACCCAAACCCTGCAAAGAACTGGCTCTATTTCAAGCCCGAAAGTTTAGGCAACGGCATTACATATGGCATAAGGCTATTGGATATTTTCGGGCAATTGATAAGGGAAGAAAAGGAAATCCGGTCTTCGCTGTTTGCCATGGACATTTCCGGTTTAAAAAGCGGGGTGTATTTTTACGAAATCGAAGAGAGTTCCGGGAATGTCCAGAAAGGAAAATTCATTGTTAAATAAACCTGATAACCAAACAGCATGAAAAAGACTCTTACCATTCTTAGTTTAATTATCGCAATGGCAATCCAAAGTCAAAACTGGTCGCCCATTTTGCCCAATGAAAAAATGAACTATCAACATACCGATTCGGCTTACATCACGAATACCATTTGGGTGGATTCCGTTCAGGTCTTCGATGACAACTACACCCTTTATTATTTGAACAGGATCGTGAAGGATGTTCCCGGCAACCTGGAAATTACGCTTAGGAACCAGCCTCAGTTCCTCTCAAAAAACATGATTACAGAGGGTTATGGGATTTACACCTGTTCCTCTCCATTTAACTACTTGTTTTTCACCTTAGCTGGTTTGGGCCAGACCTGGGGTTTCACGGGCAGCATTGAAGCTGAAATAACGAACATCACGGAAGAAGATGTTTTTGGGGTCCAGGATTCCATAAAGACAATCAGCCTTTCGGATGGAAATGAAATCCGCCTTTCCAAAAACTTCGGGATATTAAAATTTCCTGATTTTGAAAATGGCGGGTATTTTGAATTGCTTGGGATACAAGATACTGAATACGGTGAACAGGTTATCGACTTTTGGGATATTTTTGATTTTGAAGTGGGGGACGTGTTCCAGTATTCTGAAAATACAGGAAATCCTGATGGTAACGGGAACATAATCAGAAAGATCACAATTACGTCAAAAAGCACTGACAACAATTCATACAGTTACGATTATGATGGAATCTATCATTGCTCTTATGGGTGTTGGGACTATTACACATATACCGGGAATTTTACATTTATTGACTCATTGACCCCCCTGGCAAACTACTTTAACAAACAGATAGCCGTAATTCCCTATTCCAGTTCAGGTTATGGAACAGACCGGGTATTGGCCATTGCGAAAACATATAAGGATACAGAAAGCGGAATAACCTATAAAGAATATGGTATCAAAGAAGATGAAACCGGTTTTGAATTTTATAAGAGCGATCTTTTTTATGAGTTTGATTTTTTCAACGATACCATTTACAGATATGAACAGGTCAGCCTTCTTGGAATGCCATGTGGATTAAAAGGAATTGGGTATGCAAACTCAATAGGGGAAACATTTAGTTTTAATGGTTGTTTTGAGTATTGGAGCGATGAATCTTTAATGGGTTATGTTACAGATGGCGATACCGTAGGAATAATCACACCTGATTCGATTCTTTTACTTGTTGGAAATGGAGATATAAAGATCAATAATAAAACTTACAAGATTTATCCAAACCCAGCCGATGACTGGCTTTATGTTAAGCCACAAAATTCAGGTAAAGGCATTTATTCTATTAAGCTCCGGGATGTTTTTGGGCAGTTGGTCAGGGGAGAAAAGGAAATCCGGTCTTCGCTGTATGCCATGGACATTTCCGGTTTAAAAAGCGGGGTGTATTTTTACGAAATCGAAGAGAGTTCCGGGAATATCCAGAAGGGGAAATTTATTGTTCAATAATTCCAACAGGTCTATTAAAATTACAAGTCATGAAAAAATTTACGTTATTTTTGTTAATGGTTGTTTCTTTGGCGTCTTTCGGCCAGGCTTACAAACTGTTCAATTCAAACACAAAAAAGCTTTTTGCCACTCACCCCGACATGCTCCAAACATACAGCTTGTCCTTCGATTCTGCAATTGGGTCCGGCAACGATTCGGTATATTATAATTTCTACCGTATCGACACATTAAATTTCCTAAGCCCTGATTGTGATTTCTGGGGTGGCCCGGAATGCCATAAACAAAATATCCCTGTTTGGATTGGGGCAAAAATAGATTTTGACAACCTGAACTCTTACAGC
>JAJRTT010000328.1 GCA_024278155.1 Bacteroidota bacterium
GCCATAAAGAACTCCTCTTCAGAACGGACTCCGGCAATGTTCCCATTGTCCTTTACCCCTATCAACAAAGTACCTCCATCAGTATTCGCAAAAGCAGAAAAGGTTTTGGCAATCTTTCTTGAATCGGAAATCTCAAATTTGAAATCCAGTTGCTGATGTTCGCCCTGTGCTATTAATTTTTGGATGTATCCTTTGGCCACAATATTTTTTTTGCAAAAATAGGAAATCCCGCCCATTTTTGCCTATGCCTGAAGACAGGGGAAACCCAAAGGTGTGGCGTAAGAAATCAAAGACTGAAACATGGGCCATTAAATGAGTTTCCCAGCCTTCAGGTTGGGGTTCTATGCCGGGAAAATATCCAATTCCTTTACGCTGTCCTTTATCTGTTTTTCAGTAATACTGTAATCCTGTAGCTGGCCGGCAAAGTACTGGTCATAGGAAGCCATGTCAACCAAGCCATGGCCCGAAAGATTAAATAGGATCGTTCTTTTCTTGCCTTCTTCACGGGCTTTGTCCGCCTCTTTTATCACCTGTGCAATTGCATGGGTGGATTCCGGTGCAGGGATAATCCCTTCGGCCCGGGCAAATTTCACACCTGCTTCAAACGATTCGATTTGGTGCACCGCCGTAGCTTCTATCAATTTATCTTTCAACAACTGGCTCACGATCGGGCCGGCGCCATGATAACGCAACCCGCCTGCATGAATAGCCGGTGGCATAAAATTATGGCCAAGGGTAAACATGGGCAATAACGGGGTCATTCCCATGGTATCCCCGAAGTCGTAATGGAAAACGCCCCGGGTAAGTTTCGGACATGATTCGGGTTCCACGGCCACCAACCTTGTCTTTTTGTCCTGGGTCAAGTTCAATCTCAGGAAAGGAAAGGAAATACCTGCAAAATTAGATCCACCACCAAAACAACCAATTACGACATCCGGGTAATCATGGGTTTTCGAAAACTGGCGGATGGCTTCTTCCCCAATAATGGTTTGATGGAGCAAGACATGGTTCAAGACACTGCCAAGTGAATACTTTGCGGCATCATCTTTTACCGCTGCTTCCACGGCCTCTGAAATAGCTATCCCCAAACTGCCCGGGGAATTAGGATCCATCTCAAGAACCTTCCGTCCTGCCTCTGTAAGATTGCTTGGAGAAGCAACCACATTCCCGCCCCATGTATTCATCATGGATTTCCGGTAAGGTTTTTGGTTATAGCTAACCTTCACCATAAACACCTGCAATTCAATATTAAACAGCTGTGTCGCAAAACTCAAGGCACTCCCCCACTGACCAGCGCCTGTTTCGGTCGTTATTTTCTTTACCCCTTCCTTGTAATTATAATATGCCTGGGGAACTGCCGTGTTGGGTTTATGCGATCCTGCCGGGCTTACGCTCTCGTTTTTAAAATAAATGCGCACCGGGGCATCCAGCAATTTTTCAAAATTCCTTGCCCTGATCAAGGGGCTGGGCCTCCATAACCGGTAAATGTCCATCACCTCTTCGGGGATATCGATCCACTTTTCCTGAGAGACTTCCTGCTTTATCAACTCCATGGGGAACAAGGGCGCCAGATCTTCCGGCCCAAGTGGTTGTTTTGTCCCGGGATGAAGCGGTGGCAACATTTTGTTGGGCATATCAGCCTGTACGTTATACCATTGGTGCGGCATTTCATTCTCTTCCAAATAAATTTTTCTTGTTTTACTCATTGTTTTAAGATTTAGTGATTATAAAAAAGTGCAATTTGCTTTGCGCAATTTATTGTAATTTACTTCGTGCTTGACCCTGCCCGAAAAAGGTCAGGCGAGTGTCCGTAACTTTTGCGAAGGCGGGTAATTTGTTTTTATGGTTTTATTATTTTACAACTTATTGAATGATTTTGCATTGATTTTTAATATTACCCCACATTCCGCTCTGATCCATAAGGAGTTACCAATATTTTGCTCCTACGGAGCTTTATTAATTGTCATTCTTCAAATTTCGTTTTATCCAAAAAAAAAGACCTGTCGTTACCGACAAGTCTTAAATATTTTTTCGCAATATATATCAACAGGGCTACGACACGGGATTAGTTTCGTTAAGCCACCACCAATTGATCAGTATATTGTTTGTATGTTTCATTTTTTAACTTTGAAGCGGCAAAGATAAAACAAAATTTATTTGCCCGATAAAAAAAATCAAAGAATCTCAAATTTTAAAATTGCTGACTTATCGTAAATAAATTGTCGCAAGCGGGGATATTTGCCACATCGTGAAAAAAACGAATGCAAGAGCGTCCACGCTCGGTCATTAAAAGGGCTGTTAGAAAGCAATTAAGCCCATCCGGTGACTCCGAGTCATCGGATGATTGGGTGAAACTGTCTTAGCACAAGCGTGGACGCTTGCTACATTTGATGTAATTTCACTTCTGGCAAATACCATTAAGTTAAAGAGTGAGGATGTAGCTTATAAATTAAGAGGAAGAAAACTTGCAGCTCACTTCTATGTAATTGACCAACACACTCAATTGCTGGAAACAAATCAGTTTATTACCCCCGATCCCAACAATTCATCATCTTTATACCATGCTGCAAACTGCCCTGAGGTTACCCCGCGCTGTGGTTCTTCAAAAACGATGTAAAGCCCATCTTCCTTTTGGTGCAATGTGGCTTTCTGCAAAGGTTGTCGGTAACGGATACGGACAAGGAAATCACTGTTTTGCCCTGGTTGCAACATTAAGTCAGGACGGATCCAATGGATTTCACCTTTGGGGACAAAAAGCCCGGGACGGTACAATCCGGGATGTTTTTTTCCCTGACCCACATAGATCACGTTTTCATGAATATCGGTGGCTATCACAAATAAAGGTTCGGCCGTTCCTCCCACATCAAGGCCTTTGCGTTGCCCGATCGTGAAAAAATGGGCCCCGTTATGCGTGCTTAACACTTTCCCATCTTGTTTCATGTATTTCCTATTTGTGCAAAGTATTTTCAGTTTTTCAATTTCATCCTTTGCCCCTTTGGCCATCTCGGTTTCATTTGGAACAGCATCCTTAGGAACTTCAATGATTTCCCCTTTTTTTGCTTTCAATTTTTGTTGCAGAAATGTGGGCAAGTCCACTTTGCCAACGAAGCAAATCCCCTGGGAATCCTTTTTCTCGGCAGAAGCCAAATCAAGTTCTTTTGCGATGCGCCTTACTTCGGGCTTAACAATATCACCGATTGGGAAAAGGGCTTTGCTGATTTGCTCCTGCGAAAGCTGGCAAAGGAAATAACTCTGGTCTTTGTTCGGATCAGCTCCGGCAAGCAGGCGGTAAACAGTTTTTCCCTCCTGTTGAATTTCTTCCTTTTGACAATAATGCCCGGTGGCAAAATAATCGGCGCCAATCTCCTCCACCCTTTTGATGAACACATCAAACTTTATTTCACGGTTGCAAAGCACGTCCGGGTTTGGGGTGCGGCCTTTTTCGTATTCAGCAAACATATAATCCGCCACATTGTCCATATAATCATCGCTGGAATCGACAACATGAAGCGGAATATTTAGTTTTTTGGCCACCAGCTTGGCCACGATCAAATCCTCCTCCCAGGAGCAATCTCCCCGGAGCGTAACACTGCTGTCTTTCCAATTGATCATGAACAATGCCTCCACATCATAGCCCTGCCCCTTCAACAGATAAGCCGCCACGCTGGAATCGACCCCGCCCGATAAACCGATGATTACTTTTTTTGACATACCCTTTATTTGATTATCTTTTCAAACTTAATTATTGAATCCAATTTGCCAAATGGCCTCAACAATCTTTCATAAATATGGGGCATAAATTGGATTCTTTTTATCCCTTCATTTGTATCTATTGAAATTTTATAAAAATAGAAAAGCCATCTTTTCACACTAACAATACTACTCAATTTATAAGTTTCACTTTTGAAATAATTTGACACTTTAAGGTTGTTCTTGGTATATTCAACTTTTCTAATCCTGTAAAGCGGGAAGAAAACTACTGAAAAGAATATTGCGAAAAACAGATTTACAGGGATAAAATATCCATTGTTGGATTCTTTATCAATTGTGTAATTTACAAAAACCGCCAATCCAACCGGCATTATTGGAACGATAAATTTATAAAAGAAAGTAAACAATGATGAGAGTCTTGTTATTTTTACCATACTAAAACCATTTTCCCAAATTATATCTTTTACAACCTTAAATCCACTAAAAATTCCCAAAAATCCACTAATTCCACTGATTAACATGGATTATACATTACTAAAACAGATGAGTGTTTTTGTGGCTAATCCCTTCATGTAATTACACTAGTTAAAATCCCTGCCTACGGCAGGCAGGTTTACGGATTTATGGTACAATTAAAACTTAAAAATCCTTTCTAAAACAGACTGTCAATAATATATCTATTTTTGCGAGTCCGAAAGTTAAGTTGGGCAAAAATACTCATTAATGACATAATGTGTTAAATATTCCAAACATTGAATTATTTTAAAAATATTTTCCTCAACCAAAATCCAAAAAACCTTCAAATCAGGTACTCCCTTTTATTTATGTTGTTATTGATTGTTATATCAGTATTCTATGGCTATCATGAAATATTGTTTTTCCCACCACAATCCATTCATGTTTGGCGGCAGTGCGATTGCACTTCCATGGCCCTGATGTATGCGGAACACGGGATGCGTTTTTTCAGGCCGGAAATGCACAACCTCCATGCCGACGGGCAAACCACGGGATATGCAGTTGGTGAATTCCCCATCATCTATTATTTTGTGGCCCTGCTATATAAACTTTTCGGGCATCATGATTTTCTGTTCAGGGCAACAAACCTCTTTATCTTTTTTACGGGATTGTTCGTTATGTTCAAATTGATATATTTGGTTTCAAAGGATTATTTTTATGCCATATTTTTCCCTTTGCTTCTGTTCAGCTCTCCCCTGCTCGTTTATTATGCCAACAACTTCCTGCCCGAAGTACCATCGCTGGGGCTAACATTGATTGGCTGGTATTTTTTCTTCAAAATGCGGCGACAATACCGGCCTCAATATTTGTACCTCTCCACCTTCTTTTTTACAATGGCCACACTCATAAAAGTTTCATCCGGGATAAGCATGGTACTCGTTTTTGGATTGTTGTTCCTCGAAAGCACAAATTCAACAACTTTCAACAAGGAGAAAAAAATCTTCAGGCAATCCCTGGCAGCATATCTTGGTTTTTTTGCCGGGTTTATACTGGTTACAGCCTGGTATCTGTTTGCCATAAAATATAACCAGAGCCATTCAACTATTTATTTCAGGACTGGCATTGTTGGGTTTTGGCAAACAAACGCAAAAGAGGCCGAAGCGGTTTCCAGGATATTCTGGAACAACTGGAAGTTCTTTATTTTCAACGATTCGGTTTATTTCCTGCTCGGGGTTTTCCTTCTCGTGGTTTTTTTCATCGGGAAAAGCAAACTCCATATCCTGATAAATTTATTGACAATAATTGGTATTGCTGCATTTGTGGCACTTTGGTACGGCCTTCTGTTCCAGCATGATTACTATTTTGCCCCGCTGCTGATATTGGCCGCATTGCTTTTTATTTCCTTTAGTGAAACGGGAAATACCAGGTTCCCAAAAATCTTTCATCACCCTGCACTAAAAATTGCATTCTCGGTCATCCTTATAATTAACGTTATCTATGCCTCTGATAAAATATCGGATCGGTACAATGAATTCCCTAAAAATGAAAACAGGGTGGAATTGTACGATATCCAGGGTTTTCTGGATTCACTTCACATTGAAAAAGATGCAAAAATAATCTGCACGCCAGACCCTTCGCCCAACCATATGCTGTATCTCCTGAACCGCCAGGGCTGGTCGGACCTGTACGGGATGAACACCGATAGCCTGAAAATATCGGATCATATCCGCCATGGTGCCAAATACCTTTTTGTTTATGACAGCATCCCGGATGCAAACAGGGCACTTGATTCTTTTACCGATGAATTAATCGGCGAAAAGGGAATGGTGCAGGTTTATAAGCTAAAAGGTTTGAAAAGGTGATTTCGCCATTTGATACTGTACCTCCAATATTTATTTCAGAGACATTTGCCCCATCGTAATCAATGGCATTTAAAAAAACAAAAACAAACATTTTTATTGTAACCATATTATTTGCTTTTCATAAACTGCCCTTTCAGGGCGAAATTCCTGTTTTCTTCCATTTTCCCCAAGGCGTTGCCTTGGGTTGAATTGAGTTGCCACTGCGTGGCGGGCATGTTGCCGGATTTTAAAACCCCTCTTTCCGTTTTGGTTTCCGAAAGACACAATTGCTCTTTCCCGTCCCATCACCTTAAATGCATATCTGCCCAGATTGTTGCCGTTGGGCTGAATTGAGTTGCCACTGCGTGGCGGGGATGTTGCCGGATTTAAAAACCCCTCTTTCCGTTTTGGTTTCCGAAAGACACAATTGCTCTTTCCCGTCCCATCACCTTAAATGCATATCTGCCCAGATTGTTGCCGTTGGGCTGAACCGAGTTGCCACTGCGTGGCGGGCATGTTGCCGGATTTAAAAACCCCCTTTACCGTTTTGGTTTCCGAAAGATACAATTGCTCCTTTCCCGTCCCATCACCTTAAATGCATATCTGCCCAGATTGTTGCC
>JAJRTT010000329.1 GCA_024278155.1 Bacteroidota bacterium
CATTCTCAGGGCATTTGTGGAATTGGGCAAGGTACGGATCACCTTTGCCGTTGCCCTTACCACCCTCACCGGATATGTTTTGGCGAAAGGGCAATTCGATAGCGAAATGATATTGCCCGTTCTCGGGATTTTTATCCTTGCCTGTGGCTCTGCGGCCTTAAACCATTACCAGGAAAGCGATAAGGATGCAAAAATGGAACGGACAAAAAACCGGCCTATCCCTTCCGGGAAGATTTCCCCAAACCGGACACTGCTCTTTTCTGCAAGTTTTGTTGTACTGGGCTCATGGCTTATTTATGTGGGTTCGGGATTTTTGGCCATGCAGTTGGGGTTGCTTGCCCTTATTTGGTACAATGGCTTTTATACGCCCTTAAAGAAAAGGACTTCTTTTGCCGTAATCCCCGGAGCCGTTATTGGTGCCATTCCTCCCATGGTGGGTTGGGTCGCCGGAGGTGAGAGCCTGGCTGATCCACGGGCTGCCATCATTGCTTTTTTCTTTTTCATTTGGCAGGTGCCACATTTCTGGTTGTTGCTTTTAAAATACGGGAAAGAATACGAAAAAGCGGGCTTCCCTTCGCTCACAAGCAAGTATTCCGAATTGAAAATTAAATATACGACTTTCGTCTGGACATTGGCAACTGCGATTACCGCATTGATGTTGCCTTTGTTCGGCATTATAAGTTCGGCTTTTTTTACGATACTGATGGCGGCGGTTGCCATTTGGCTCATTTTTGTATTTACGGCCTTGCTGCGCAAGAACCAGGGTGTTTTCAACCCGACCTATTATTTTATGAAGATCAATTATTTCGTTCTCTTTGTCATGTTGTTTTTGTCAATTGATTCTGTTTTGTAAAAACAGGATGCTTAGAAATGTCCAAAATAAAACAAAGGGGAATCAGGTCGGGTTCAAAAGATTATTTTTTCTATCTTTGCGCGCTCAATATCAATAAGAATTGTTTATGATAAATAAGGTAAAAGGGAGCCGGGAATTTGAATCCACAAGTTTTTTGGTGTTCTTGCATTATTGGAGAAAGCCGTTAATTATCATACCTTTAATTGCTTTGTTGGCTTCTGGTATTTTTTCAGGCCCCATTTTTATTACACCCAAATACAAATCAACCGTTATTTTATTCCCAACATCCACAAACTCTATCTCGAAGGCTTTATTAACCGAAAGGGCTGGGGAAAAACAAGATGTGATGCAGTTTGGGGAAGATGAACAGGCTGAGCAATTGCTCCAGATATTGAATTCGAATAAAATCAGGGACAAGATCATCGACAAGTACAACCTGATGGAGCATTATGATATAAAAAAGAATGCAAATTACCGACACGCCAAACTTTATGATGCTTATGCAGAGAACATAACTTTCAGGCGGACGGAATACATGGCCGTTAAGATTACGGTTTTGGACAAAGATGCACAAATGGCAGCCGATATTGCCAACGACATTGCCAACCAGCTTGATTCCACAAAAAATGAAATTCAGAAAGAAAGGGCGATAAAAGCCTTTAAGATCGTGAAAACAGAGTACCTGAAACAAAAGGCCTATATTTTCATGATGGAAGATTCGTTGACCAAGCTTAGGGAGTTGGGCGTGCACGATTATGAATCTCAGGCCGAAATGATCAACAGGCAATTGGCCATTGAACTGGCCAAGGGAAATAAGTCCGGAATAAGTGCCCTTGAGAAAAAACTTGAGGTCTTGGCAAAATATGGCGGGCCCTATGTCTCTATCCGTGATGCGCTTGAGTTTGAAAAGAAACAATTGAGCGTGGTGAAATCAAAGTACGATGAGGCTAAAATAGATGCTGAAGAGGTGCTCCCACAGAAGTTTATCGTGGACAATGCCTATAAGGCCGAAAAAAAATCTTACCCGATCAGGTGGATAATTGTATTGATATCGGTCGTTTCATCCTTTTTGCTTGTCGTATTGGTACTGGCTGTATTTGATAGCCTGTCAGGGCAAACTAAAAAAAAAAGCCTGAAATAGACCTTGGTTTCCTGAACATAGACAAGTACTACGATAAGCTTGTCGGGGTTTTTGCCATTGAAGAGGATAATGTCGAGAGGGAAAAAGTAAAACACAAGTATGACCCGGAAGAAGACAAAGTACGTAAGGAGAATACTTCATTTTTAAAATTCGAAATAGACATGGAAAGTCAATTCTATCAAATAAATATTTTAAAGGTCTTGCTTAAATGGAAGATGCACCTAGTTGTTATCGTTGTGGCAGCAGTTGTGGTTTCCGCAATAGTTTCCGGTTTTATCACGCCCAAGTTCAAATCCTTTGCGGTGGTTTACCCTTCAAATATTTCTTCCTATTACGATGAAAGTGAAACCGAGCAGATGCTGCAAATTATGCAATCGCGCGATATCTCCGACCAAATCATTGATAAATATAATCTTTCCGAGCACTATGATATTGATACCTCATATAAGTATTACTATTCGACAATGATGTACGAATATTCACAGAACGTGAGGATCAGCAAGACCCCTTACGAAGGCGTGAATATCGAAGTCCTGGACAAAGACCCTGTATATGCAAGGGACATGGTAAATTCCATGATCGATTTGTATAATTTGAAAGTAAGGTCGTTGCACAACGAAAAATTTGGAGAGGTAGTGGCGATGTACAAAAGGGCCCTGGATGCCAAAGAAGCCTATCTGAAAAGCCTTGAAGACAGATTGTACGTTTTAAGTACGCAGTATGGCTTGCTTGATTATTCAGTTCAGTCGAGGGAGGTAACCCGGGGATATTTGAAGACAATTGACGGTACAGGTGGCAACAATGTCAATACAAAAGAAGTCCTTAAGCTAAAGGGGAATATTGAGAAAAGGGGAGGGGAGCTGATTGTCCTAACAAGACAAATTCAGGATGAAGCTTCCAAATATGTCGATTTGAAAAAGGAATATGAAATGGCACAAATGGATCTCGACAGGAATTATACCTATACAAATATAATTACAAAGCCTTTTGTGTCAGACAAAAAAGCCTATCCGGTTAGGTGGTTGATCGTTGTTGTTTCTGCCCTTGCAGTGTTTTTCCTTACGTTCATGGTCATCCTGATTGTAGAAAACAGGAGAGGGCTGCTTCAGAATTCTTAATTTTTTACATTTTAATATAATCTTACAGTGACCGAAAAAAGCAAGCTGATATGGGTTTACATGATAAGCGCCTTGTACATTGCTTTCAACACTGTGCTTTTTATGAATAGTTTTTATTGGGGGGCTTTATTGCCTTTGGTATTGTTTATCGCACTGGTTTACTTCATCTCCCTTGATAAAATCCTCCTCCTTATCACTTTTGTAACGCCCTTGGCGATAAATGTCCGTGACCTGGATATGGGCTTTGGTATTTCATTGCCTTCCGAACCGTTGATGGTAGGTGTTTTGATTTTTTTTCTGATCAAGGTAATTTACGATTATTCCTATGACTTCCGGATTTTGAAACATCCGGTCACACTGGCCATTTTTGCTAACCTTGCCTGGCTTCTGTTTACCAGTATTACCAGCGAAATGCCCATTGTTTCGTTTAAGTTCATTGCTTCTCGGCTTTGGTTTATCGTGCCCTTTTATTTTGTTGCGATATTACTGTTCAAAAAATTCACCAATATCAAGTTGTTCCTTTGGCTGTACATTATACCCTTTGCAGGCGTCATACTTTATACCATAATTAACCATTCCATTCGGGGGTTCGATGAGGAATCGAGCCACTGGGTGATGACACCGTTTTATAATGACCATACGGTTTATGGGGCCATACTTGCCATGTATATACCCGTACTGATAGGTTTTTCGTTTCACAGAAAATATAAAGCCGGCACAAAAATTATCGCACGTGCCTTTCTTGCCCTTTTTATCCTGGGTGTGATTTTATCGTATGGAAGGGCCGCCTGGATCAGCCTCGTAGCGGCTTTGGGCGTGTATATCGTGATTTTGTTGAAAATCAAGTTCCGTTGGTTGTTTTTAGGTGTAGTTGTTTTCTTTGGGCTGTTTTTTGCTTTTCAACAACAAATCCTTGAAAGCCTGGAAAGGAACAAACAGGACTCTTCGGCCAACTTTGTGGAACATGTCCAATCCATTTCCAATATCTCGTCAGACGCATCCAACCTTGAAAGGATCAATAGATGGCAATCGGCAATCAGGATGTTCAACGAAAGGCCGTTCTGGGGATGGGGCCCCGGGACTTATCAGTTCCTGTATGCCCCATATCAGCGTTCCAAAGAGAAAACAATAATCAGTACAAATGCGGGGGATATGGGGAATGCCCACAGTGAATATATCGGTCCGCTGGCCGAAAGCGGCGTGTTGGGCATGGTTACTATAATTGTGGTTTTTGTTTTGATTGTTATTACCGGGATCAAGGTTTATCGGAAATCGCAAAAAAAGGAAGTGAAGATGTTGGCCATGATTTCGCTCTTGGGCCTGATAACTTATTTTATACATGGCTTTTTGAATAATTTCCTGGATACCGACAAGGCCTCTGTGCCCGTTTGGGGCTTTATGGCCATTATCGTTGCCCTCGATATTTACTATTTGGATGGCGGTCAATCTGGGGAGAACTAAGGCTTTGCGTATTATTTGCCGGTTTTTTTTATTCTTGTAATTGGTTCTTAAAAAATTTATATATTTGCACCGCATTTAGTTCCTAAATGGATTTCGCAAAATTTTTCTTTCTTTTGTAAAATTAAGCAATCAATTTATTGGAGTTTGATCATTTGAAAATGAGAAGCCCCTACTGAAAGAAAATTCATACAAAACAAATAATTAAAGCAGTATTATTCCGTTAATCGATAATACAATAACTACAAAGACTACAAAGCGAAGCAAATCACTTTGAACGCATTTCAAACTTAATAAAGTATTTCCCTGAAAAAACAGAAATATACCCCTTGTTATTATCCAAAATATATTTAAGAATAACAAACAAATCTTTTTAAAATAAACAATTCATGTACGATATTATTGAACTAAACACGAAGTTGGTTCCAGATTTAAAAGAAATAGCTAAAAAGCTTGGAGTTGAAAAAATTGAAGGCCTGAAAAAACAAGACCTTATTTACAAAATCCTTGACCATCAGGCACTCCACCCTACGACCGAGGTTTTAGAAGACGAGAAAAAATCGCGTGTCCCAAGAAGACGACGGGTGAGGTCAGACCAGAACCAAAGGGTCGCTTCATCCCGGAGAGGGGAAAAAAGTGAAAGTACTGGTTTTGCCCCAAAGGATTCAAAGCCCGTGCAAAAAGACCTCTTTCCAAACCTGAACGAAAAATCACAAGCCAAGAATGCCGATAAGGAGAAAAAGCCGGTTGTGGAAAAAGAATCAGTTGAACCCACCTCCAGGTTGGAAGGAGAGACAATTTCACAAGTAACCGAAAGTAAAGAAGAGGTGG
>JAJRTT010000004.1 GCA_024278155.1 Bacteroidota bacterium
GATTACTTACAACTGCCAAAATCGTACATGTTGGTGACAACACCAACATGGGGCAGTATATTTGAATCAGTGACTGTTGCAATCGGGCAAATCAACAAAAACATGAACATGGAGAAGTTATTTTCATTTACCACAGCCCAACACCCTGACTGCCACCCGTTGGTGTTGTCACCAATGGGAATAATTTCATGGCTTTCCAACAACTACCGAAACCCTGCATATTGGTGACAACACCAACATGGGGCAATGTGAAAAAACTTTAGATCAACGATAAAACCAGTTCTGTCTCGTATTTTGACGAAAATAAAGAAAAGACAGTAAAAAAGTGAAAACAAAAACCCAATTATTTAAAACAATACCGCTTCATTACATGATAGGCCTCTTCGATGCCCATTTCCCCTGCTCGGCTCAGGTTGGAGCAACCGGTGGAATTCAGTTTCATAAAAAGGAGCAGCAGGCCCTTATTGTAATAGGCTTCTGCAAAATCATCCTTCAAACCGATGGCTTTTGAAAAATCATTGATGGCACCCCAGTAATCGCTCATCAAAGACCGCACATAGCCTTTGTTGAAATAGACAAAATAAAAATCAGGATCGAGGGAAATGACTTTGTTGAAATCCTGTATAATTTGGTTGTACTCCTTTTCAATTGAAGCCGAGTCAATCTGTTGATGTGCAATGGACAAATCCCTTGAAGCATCGAACACATATTCCATATCATTGTTTGAAGTGATGAGTTCCGTAAGTTTGAAACGTGTATTAGCCCGGCAAAACCAGGCCATCACATGTTGTGGATCCAGACGGATGGCTTCGTCAAAATAATTCAAAGCACTCCGGTAGTCCCTTGTCTGTGCCAACAGCAATCCTTTTTGATAGTAATTTGAAGCCTCCCCGGGTTTTTCGATTATCGATCGGTCCAACGCATCCATTTCGGCCCTAACCATGTTTTCATCCAATTTCGGCTCCTCCTCCGTAAGATTGATTATGGGCACAGAATAGCCTTTTTTATCAAACGTATCGTACATTTTTATACCCGACAGATCGGAAGCAAAAAGCACGGCATGAAAAACCGTCTTCAATTCAATATCCACAAACTGGTTTTGGATTTTCCCATCAGAAGCATCCTTATCATAAAACTCACCACTAAAAGCCAGCAATTTTTTCAGGTACATTGTCTGTTCAATGCTCAGGCTGTCATTGTTGAAATTAAACTCGTTGATCCCATAGGCCATTTCATAATCCTTTTCCGCCCCTTTAAAATCGCCCAATTGCTTCTTCACTTGCGAACGCTCATAGAACGCATCCGCAAACTCGGGATAAATCCCTATGGCTTTATCATAATCGGCAATTGCGCCTTTCAGGTTTCCGGTGGAGGCTTTTAATTGCCCTCGGAACAAATATACTGCGATATTCTCCGGGTTCAGTGCCAAAACCTTGTCCAAATCGGAAATAGCCCCTTTCGTGTCGTCCGTCCCAATTTTCAAAATTGCCCTGTTGTAATAGGCAAATGAATTGTAAGGCGACATTTTCAACACTTTGTTCAAATCCTTAAATGCCCCAATCGTATCATGGATCTCAATCCGTGCCAGGGCGCGGTTCATATATGACTGGGTCTCCAGCGAATCGAGGGAAATGGCATGGTTGAAATCGACAAGGGCAGAATCGGGCTGCTCCAGCTCCATCAATGCGCTGCCCCTTTGCAAATAGCCATCCGGATTGAACCGGTTTTTTTCAACGGCGGTATTAAAGTCCTTCAGGGCGGCCTCAAAATCCTTCAAGCCTTTTTGTGCCATGCCCCGGATTACAAACAGGTCTTCATTCGAAAACTTTAACTTTAAGGCTTTATCACAATCATCAATTGCTTTTTGGTATTCCTTCAGGAAAAGGTAGGTACGGGCCCGGTTTATCAGGATATAGGCATTCTTTTTATCGCGCTCAACAGCCCGTTTATAATCTTCGAGCGCGCCCCCAAAATTGTATTGCTGGCTACGGACAATCGCCCGGTAATGATAGCTTTCGGCATAATAGGGATCAAATTCGATGGACATGGTGAAATCATATTCGGCGCCCACATAATCGCCCAGGGAATATTTGGTAATCCCACGCAGAAAATAGGCTTCATAAGATGTGGGGTGCATATAAACGGCCTGGTTAAAATCCTCCAGGGCTTTTATCAAATTATTCTCCTTTAAATCCTTACGGCCAATTTCGATGTAATTCCCGACCCGTTGGGCTTGCAGCTTAAATAGCGTCAGCCATATGAGGATCGATAAGGAAAAAATAACCCGGGATTGTATTTTTATTCGGGATTGCTTCAAAAAGAGGAGTTTGTATAAAGTTCGTTTATCATTGCTTATTGAAGGGATCGCAAATCCCAATAATAATCGTTTTCGGATTGCAAGTCCGAAAGAGCTGCATTCTGAAAGCGGGCCTTCGTTTTCTTGCGTTTGCAAAAATAAGATTATTTGTCAGGCCGTAAAGACAATGTCCCGAAAAACGGGTTGTTTTAACAAGTATTATGATTTATCGGAGAGACCCGCCTGAATCAAGCCCGCATATCTATTCAGGATACTCAATCCGTAAATGATAAATGTTCATCAGCTTTTTCTTGAATACTTTTTTGATGGTTTTTATATCGCGAAAAGTGATATCGGCATTATCGAACTGCCTGGATTCGATTTGTTTATTGATGATGTTTTCGACCAGCTTATAAATGGAATCTTCATCGGGAACTTTAAGTGTGCGGGACGCAGCTTCCACAGCATCAGCCATCATTAGCACGGCTGTCTCTTTTGAAAAAGGTTCCGGGCCGGGATAGGTATAAATGCTTTCTTCCACCTCCTCATCAATATTGTCCCGTTTGGCGAGGGTGTAGAAATACTCCGTTCGGCGGGTTCCATGGTGTGTTCTTATGAAATCAATAATCTGCTCCGGGAGCTTCAGTTTTTTGGCCTTTTCAACACCTCCGACGATATGGTCGATAATAACGGCGGCACTCTCTTCATAGGTCAGTTCGTCATGTGGGTTAACGCCCGTACTTTGGTTTTCGATAAAATACAAAGGGTCCCGTGTTTTGCCAATATCGTGATACATCGCACCCGTTCGCACCAACAAGGGGTTTCCGCCTATGGCATAAGTGGCCGCTTCGGCAAGGTTGGCCATTTGCATGGAATGTTGAAAAGTCCCGGGCGCCTTCAACGAAAGCTCGCGCAGTATTTTGTTATTGGTATTGGAAAGCTCAAGCAGGGTAACATTTGTAATCAAACCAAAAACCTTTTCAAAAATAAAAATAATGGGATAGGAAAAGAGCGTTAGCACGGCACTTCCACCAAACAACAAAAAGTAATTCAGTTTCAGCTCCTGCACGCTCCCCTCTTCAATGAGGTTCATTCCCGTATAAATCACCGAATAGGAAATAAAAATCATTAGGGAAGTAAAAAAGAATTGCGACCTCCGCTCCAATTTCACAATGCTGAGGATGGTGATAATGCCGGTGAACAACTGGAGGAATATATATTCAAAACTATTGGGGACAAGGGAACCGGTGAGGATAATAACGATTAAATGCACAAACAGGGCAAGCCGTGTATCATAGAAAACACTTATGATTATTGGGACAATGCAAACCGGGATAAGGTAAATATATGCTGGGTTGAACTTCACCATAAGCTCGGTAATGAAGACCATAAAGAGGATCACCATCAGGATCAGGACCAGGTTTTTCCCTTCGGCATAAACATTTGTCCTGAAAAACAAAATGAACAGCAGCAAAGCAACAAGGGCCACGGCCATCAGGATAATCTGCCCGATCATTATGCCGGTGGACTTTGCGGAACCCCCGAGATTGGCCTCATAATCCTTTCGCAAGGATTCCAGCACCTGGAACTTTGCAGGGGTTATCAGTTCGCCTTTCGAGATGATCCGCTCGCCACTTTGTACCATTCCCCGTGTAAGGGAAACGCCATTGAGCAATGCTTTTTTCTCGTTTTCGGTTGTTTCTGGATCGAAACGGATGTTCTGGACAAGGGAATTCTCAAGAAGCCCTTTTAACATATCGTCTTCAAGCCCTTCGGTGGAATCTAAAAAAGAATGGATAAACGAATCGGCTGAGCGGATGGTGAAAAATTCACCGAGGTTTCGCTCGCTCACAACATTATTAATGATTACATTTACAATTGTCACGCCCGGCTTACCTTCCAATTGGGGCGTCAGTTCGATAATCCCCTTTTGCATAATGCTATCGAAAACCTTCAGGCAAACCCGTAGGTTATCTTCCTTTTTCTTTTCAAATCTTCTTTTATCCCCTTTTTCGGAACTCCATTTCGTATTGAAGTCCTGTATGAGCTTTTCCCTTTTGACCTTCACCAACTCAAGGTCATTCCTGAAATAGGGCTTTAATTGTTTCAAAACGGTCTTTTCCTCCTCTGAGATTTCTTCTGCCGATTTCAAAACCGCAAAGTCAAAGGGGGCGATCAGGTCTTGGTGCATCCAGGGCTTCCCTTTCCTGAACTCATATTTGAACCTTCCTTCCTTTGGGAAAATCAGCACCAACAACACAACCGTAATCGCAAACAATGATATCTTGGAAATATCGGCGTAATGGTTTCGCAGGTTGGATAAAAATTTTTTCATGCAATATCTTGTTTAGACAAAATTACTCTTTTTTCTTACTTGAAACGGAAATTGGTATCATGGATAAACAGAAAGGCAAATCAAAGGTCGCATTTCGACAAGCTAAATGTGACCTGCAATTCTATGATTCCACTACTCAAAGCCACCCGGCATTTCATATTTCAAGCCCTCATATCCGGTCAGGTAGGCTTTTACCGAACCCACGACCACTTTGGCTTCCACCATCAAAGGAATGCGGTTTTTGTCATCGATCAACCACACAATCAATTCCTCATCCCCTTTGAAAATAGTCCCGGCCACCAATTTCACACTTAGCTTTTCGCAGGAATAAACTTTTCCGTTCCTGTTTTTTATCTCCTCTTTTCCCCAATAAAAAAGTGACAAGGTAAAAAGCTCTCCATCGATAATGAAGTTCACGGGAAACCCATCCCCTTCCTTTGCTTCGCCAAAATCAAAATTCCGCACATAATAAATAGCCGAGAGCACATCAAAGGTACAGGGCGCGGCTTCTACCGTATCCAGCCTTAGCGGTTTGTCCTTGTGCAAAACGGAAGAGAATATCCGGCCATCAGGCTGAAACCCATAGCTGTTCTTCACCCAATAGCCCCCTTCCGAGGTTTTCCTCTGAAAGGAAATGGGTTGAAAGGTTTTCAGGTCGCACCAACTTTTAAAATGGTCGTCCACCTTAAAAAACCAATTGTAAAAGCTGTAGCTCTTTCCTGAGCTTTCAAAGTAATAAGTATTGGAGCCCCTAAAATCCACCGTATCGGCCTTAAAGCGAACCTCACCAGCATCCACCCAAACAATCCCCCAGTTGTAGGCCACTTCATATGTAATTGTTTCGCCGGGGGAAAAAGCGGCTTCACCATTAACACATTGCGCGCCCACAAGTTTTACAAGGGAAGCCAACAGGATGAAAAAGACGGTATTCAGAGCTGTTTTTAGCACAACAATTTTTTATGCAAAGTAAAGGAAATATTAAAAGAAGTTTATTACTTTTGCCGACCTTAAAATTATGGCGAGGTAGCTCAGTTGGTTAGAGCGTCGGATTCATAACCCGGAGGTCTCGAGTTCAATTCTCGATCTCGCTACCAAAACCCCGAAGAATCGGGGTTTTTTCTTTTTGCAATACGGGTATTGTCCGGTGGGGGATTACCGTAACTATACTTGTTCTTGTTCCTCGGGAAAAGGCTTCACGTGCCCCCAATTCTCACCCCGCTTTATCCTTGTCACTTGCATTTCGCTGATGCAAAACAATTTTGCAATCGTGGATTGAACGGC
>JAJRTT010000330.1 GCA_024278155.1 Bacteroidota bacterium
ATTGGCATCCAAAACTATCTGGTATATCTCTTTTTGCCTTTGGTTGAACTTACCTCCAACAGGAACGGTACGGGTAATATCGCTGCAATAGCTCGATGGCATCTCGGCACCGGCATCCGTCACCATCATCCGTCCTTCTTTTAGGATATTGTCGTGATGGTGGTTATGCAGTGTTTCACCATGGATACTTAAAATTACCGGAAAAGAAACAGGTCCGCCCTTGGCAAGCGAAATCCCTTCAATAGTACCTGCAATCTCCCTTTCAATAATCCCTGGCATGGCCATTTTCATTGAAGTGGTGTGCATTTCATAGGCAATATCGACGGCTTTTTCAATTTCGGAAATTTCATAATCATCTTTCACTTCACGTAGTTTCACAACTGCCCTGATCAGGTCTTTGGAAACATTTTTCCTGATTTTTGAAATGGGGAGTTCCAAGAGGCTCTCCAACTGGATCAAAGTCTCTCCCCTGTAAGGAGGCATATAATGGATGTCGCGGCCTTTTGACTTTGCCTCGTTTATCAATTCAACCAAATCGCCCAACGGAAAGGTATTCGCAACACCAACTTTCGCTGCCCTGTCGCGCATCAATGGTTGCGGGCCCATCCAGATGATATCGTCCATGTCCACATCGTTCCCGAAAATGTAATCCTTGCCTTCGTCAATATCCATGACCCCGGCCAAATCGGGGGAATTCAACCCGAAAAAATAGAGGAAATTGCTATCTTGCCTGAAATGATAAACATTCGCCGGATAATTATAGGATGCATCTGAATTTCCGGGAATCAAAACCAAACCGCTTTTCATTTCCTTGCGGAGACGGTTTCTTCTTTCTGTATAAACGTTTGCGTTGAACATGTTTTATTTTTTTAATGAACTATTTTATTGGAAAAAAGCAAAAGTAAATAAAATGGGGATGTGTGGATTGGAAATATTGCACTGACATGAAAAAACATGGGAAACCTTACCACAAATTCCGCCATCCAACTCCATTGTAGAACCGGATCGTATCGTTCATGTATATCAGGTCGCCATTTTGTGGGTCAATAGGGTAAGCTGTAATTTCGTTCAGGTTCAATAGCGAATTCAAATTAAGGGTTTCACTTTCGATATTGCCATCAATATATACATCAGCGTTGATTTCTAAATTATCATTTTCCATATCACCTTTGATAAATGGGCTTGCATTATCATTTTTGTTGTCGATTAACAGGATATTGCTACCGTTCCAAGCTTTGCCCACCTGGTTCCCAATAAATATGTTCTTGCTACCCGTGGCATCCCGACCTGTTTCAAAAGGCCCGATAAAAACATTATCATCTTCCGACACATTGTATCCGGCAAATTTCCCAATATAAATACAATTCGAATTCGTTGCATTATACTTAAAGCCGGGACTGTTGCCAATCATCACATTATCAGAACCTCCCCCCGACCATGAATAGCCTGAACGATTACCTATGAATATGTTATTGTCGCCTTGCCGCCCGTTCCCTGATTGATAGCCCAGACAGATTGTGTGGTTTGCAGTGGATATGTGCTCTCCGGCCGATTCCCCAAGAAATACATTGTTCCCACCAGTACTGAGGTTATATCCGGTATAAACACCTATGCAAACATTTGATGTACCGCTTGTTGTTTCATGAAAAACATCTGTACCTATGCCAATATTCCCATTTCCTGTCATTTGCAAATCAAAAACAGTTTTACCGTACAAGCTGTTGCCAATCAGTATATTCCCAAAATTGTCATTCTGAAAGCCCATCTTTATATCCCGTTCCCCGATCAATAATTGCCCGCGGCTATCAAAACTTTGGTAGGAATATCCCGGGAAAACCAAGGTATCTTCCACTCGCATATTTCCATTAACATGAAGCTTCTGTATCGGCTCACTTGTCCCAACACCCACATTACCTGAATTATAAAACAACGTATCCTCCGAAGAACTCCACAATGTGCCATTTCCAGACTTGCTGGAATACAAGGCATAGGGCACGGACAAAAGTTGGGAAACGCCCATCAGTTCATAAGCCCCACCTCCGGTTTCATCCAGGGAAGTCCCCAGGAAATAAATATCGCTTCCCCAATCAATGGAAGAAAAATCGCCACTAAGGGTTGTCCCATTTCCAATCTCGATAAGCACCAGGCCATATGTATTGGTCGTATCCGCATGCACCTCGGCATATTCAACAACTCCGTTTTCATTGTTTTTCAGGATCTCTATTTTCAAAGAAACGGTTTGGCTATCCATGACAACCCCTGTACTGTCACGCAAAACTGCCTGGTATTTGAAATATCCAGGGGATTGGGAATAAGAGTTTACATTGTAAAGGAATAAAAATAGGCCGACAGTAATCTTAACAACAGTTTTCATAATTTTCCAATTGGATTAAAAATGCAAATATCATTAAAATAAAATGGAGTTCCTAAATTCAATTAGGATCATTGATATTGGAAATTCACCATGAATTGCTTATATTTGCATAGATAAAACAAATGCCGATGAAAACAAGAAAACCAGTAGTGGCCGGGAAATTTTACCCCCGTATAAAGGCAGGGATCGAAAAACTCCTGGATGAAATACTTTATAAGGAAAAAAACGATATTCAATATTTATTGGGCGAAAACAATATTATCGGCGGCATTGTGCCACATGCCGGCTATATGTTTTCGGCCTATCAGGCTGTTCATTTCTATGAGATCCTAAGAAACTCGAATCAGCAGTTTGATACGTTCATCATTATAAACCCCAACCACACCGGGCATGGTGAATATATTTCTATTGACAGCAACGATATCTGGGAAACACCTTTGGGAAACGTAAAGATCGATGATGATTTCAGGGCCTTGGCCCAATTCCCGATATCCCCGGATGCCCAGGAGTTCGAGCATTCAGCCGAGGTCCAGCTGCCCATGTTGCAACACTTTCTCGACTATGAATTTCAAATCCTTCCCATCACAATGTCTGTCCAGGATATTGGAAACGCAAAACTTATTGCAAATACAATTTATGAAGTGAACCAACAATTGAGAAAAAACGTCTGCTTGATTGCTTCATCCGATTTCTCCCATTTTGTGGAACCAAATGAAGGCAGAAGACTTGACCGTTTTGTCATTGACGAAATCCTGAAACTTAACTCCAGGGGAGTACAAAAAGAAGTGGAAGAAAAAAACATTTCCGTATGCGGATATGGCCCGATAATGGCACTGATGGAATATTCAAAACTAATATCCAATACACCTAAGGTCAAAGTATTAAAAACCGGGAACTCTGGCGAGGTCGTTCCTTCAAATGAAGTTGTTGACTATGTCGGCCTAATTTTCACACATTGGAATTCATTGCATTGATAAGCTCGTTTTATTACCTTTGCAGAAACTAAGACAAACTGCCATGCTCATTGCCAACCCCATATACGATGTTGTTTTCAAGTACTTGCTCGATGACAATAAAATAGCCAAGATATTTATTTCCGCAATTATTGATGAAGATGTAGAAATACTGGAATACAAGCCATTGGAACACAGGGTGCAAATAGACAAAGGTGCAGGGTTCACGGTTTACCACGTTGATTTTTCGGCCACCATTAAAACGAAAGAAGGCGAGCACAAGCAAGTTATCATCGAAATCCAAAAAGCCAAGTTTTCATCGGACATAATGCGGTTCAGGAAATACCTTGGATTGCAATATATGGACGACAACAACTACGTAAAAGAACCAAACGCACCTTATAAAAAGAAAATGGCCTTGCCGATCATCAGCATTTATTTCCTCGGATATTCCCTGGAGCAAATCGATGCCCCGGTAATTGCGGTAAGGAGGAAGTATTGTGATGTTGGCCAAAATACCGAAATCAAAATCAAAGACGAATTTATCGAGAGCCTGACCCATGATAGCTTCGTGATCCAGATCCCTTACCTGAAAAAGCAACGGCGCAATGACCTGGAAATCCTATTGAGTA
>JAJRTT010000001.1 GCA_024278155.1 Bacteroidota bacterium
CAGGTATTGCGCCGGGATTTCCCGCAAAATCGTTTTCAGTTTTGTTTTTTCACAATTCACGGTGAGTTCGAGTGTCCTGGATTTTTGTTTCCCCTTCACATTTCCCGTAACGGTCAAGGGCAAGCCCGAAACGGAAAGCTTCCCTTTTTTTATTTCATACAGGTTTTCGGCCCGGCCCACCTTCAGTAAAAGGGAGAGTTTGATGTTTTTCCCTTCAAGAAAGATGGTCTTTCCCGATTTAACATGTTCCGAAAAAACATTGCCATCTATTTGCAGGGAGAAATTCTCTTTGGAAAATTGCCCGTTTATTTCCGAGTGGGCCACCTGCAACAAATACTCCTGGTCCGATGGGTAATTGATATACAAAACATGGACATTTTTCAGGATAAGCTGATCGATATTGATTATGGTGCCCCCCGGTGACTCCGGGCCCTTTGGTTCCACAAGCTGGTAATTGTTCTTTCCGTTCGCATAATCCACAATCGTAAGGAAAGCACCCGACAACTGTATCTTTGAAATATCATATTTGCCCAAAACGATATCCCATACATTAAAAAGTATGGAAACACTTTTTGCTTTAATTAACGGATCCTTATTCGGTTCGTTTTCACCCTTCTGCTTTGAAACCACATCCTTGAAACGGAGAGCGGCATTCGGGAAATTTTCAAGCAAGGTAAAATCAATGCCCCCCACGCTTATTTCCACCGAAAGCTGCTTGTTGATTCCGGCAAGGGCCGCGCTCTTTACCTTTTCGGCATAATATTTTTGAAACAAAATCCCGGCTGTGACCAACAGGATAATCAGCACCATGAAAATCCAAATCAATTTTTGGAGGAAGGGTTTTTTGTTTTTTGTATTATTTGTCAAACGTTTTATCTTTAGTGAAGCTTCTATACTGGCGAAATCAGTCCGATAGAATATGTAAACTTGATTTCCGTCAGTATAAACGAATAATTTTCAAAATTATCATTTAAACCCGAAAAATTAATGAATTAATCAGGTAAAATAAAAAGTATGGCAGAATTCCATCATATTTTTTTATAGTAGTTTTCAATCCGTTGGGCCGAAGCAAGCTCGTGCGCTGGTGTCCCGACGGGTTGAAAGGGAAAGGGCACTTTTCCCCGACCTGAAGGACGGGGAAGCCCATGGGCTGCGGAAAAAAACGATAAGGACGGGGGTGGTTTGTAATGAGGCAATATCAATCCAATAAAGCCAACCATGGATGTCCAACAGGTAAAAACCGATAACCGTGACCACAAGGGGATGTCTTGCACTACCGCCCAAGGCCGACCTAAAAGGTCTGGAACGACCAAGGTTTTTTTGCGAAAGAAAATCCCATAATTCAAGCTTCAAAATCCCCGTCGAATTTAAACGCTAATTATTTACCTTTGTCCCCATAAATCCAACAATCTGTTCGTTGGGATAATTTATGGCAAATGGACAACATGAAACCACCTCTGTTTTGTTGGCGTTTTCACTACGAGATCCTGCTCATTGTTGATGTTTTCATTCAACAGGTGCTTCTAAGCAGCAAATGTAAATTCTCAACAAACAGAACATTAAAATCAACCAAAAAATGAAAAAAAACAGTTTACTTATCGCAACGGCAATATATATGAGTATTGCATTTTCACTGATCAGCAATCCAATTACCGCACAATCTATGGACAAAAAACAAATCCCCCTGGAGGATTTCTTTAAAAACCCTGAGAAAACCTCTTACCAAATTTCGCCCGATGGAAATTTTTTTTCATACAGGGCACCCTTCGAAAACCGCATGAATGTTTTTGTACAAAAAAGAGGGGAAGAAAAAGCCACCAGGCTTACCTCAGAGACCGACAGGGACATTGCCGGGTATTTCTGGCCAAACAACGAACAGATCCTTTATCTGAAGGATGATGGGGGAAACGAAAATTTCAAGCTTTACGGTGTTAACATAGATGGCTCCAATGTGAAATGTTTCACCGATTTTGAAAACGTGCGCACCGATATCATCGAGGATTTGCCCGAAGTGCCGGACGAGGTCATTATCGGCATGAACAAAAGGAACCCACAGGTTTTTGACCCTTACCGATTAAACCTGAAAACCGGTGACATGGAAATGATCGCCGAAAACCCCGGAAATATCCAGGGCTGGATTTTCGACCATGAGGGGAAACTCCGTGCAGCTACTGCCATTGATGGTACCAACACTTCCATCCTTTACCGTGAAACCGAAAAAGACGAATGGAAAACCGTTCTGACAACCGATTTTAGAGAGAGCCTTTCCCCCTCGTTTTTTACCTTCGACAACAAAAACGTATATGCCATTTCAAACCTTGGCAGGGATAAAGCTGCCGTTGTTGAATTCGACATTGTAAACGGAAAAGAGATCAAAACCCTTTATGAAAACAAAGAAAATGATGTGGATGGGGTTTTCTATTCCAAAAAAAGGAAAGTGCTGACCGCAGCTTCATATACATCCTATAAGCGCCAAAGGCATTTTTTCGACAAAGAGACCGAAAAGATGTTCAGGAAACTGGAAAAACACCTCGGCGATTATGAAATAGGAATCAGCGGTTCCAATAAAGATGAGGATGTTTTTATTATACGTACGTACAGTGACCGTTCATTAGGGGCATATTATATTTATGACCTTAAGAATGATAAAATCGAAAAAATAGCGGAGGTCAGCCCCTGGATCGATGAAGTCAAAATGGGGACGGTAACACCTATAGAATATACTTCGAGGGATGGATTGAAAATCCATGGTTACCTTACGTTGCCCAATGGCCTAACGATGAAAACAGCTAAAAACCTCCCGGTAGTGGTCAACCCTCATGGCGGCCCATGGGCAAGGGACGGATGGGGCTTTAACCCGGAAGTCCAATTCCTCGTTAACAGGGGATATGCCGTACTGCAAATGAACTTCAGGGGCTCCACCGGATATGGACGGAAATTCCTGGAGTCATCTTTTAAAGAATGGGGGCGCACAATGCAGGACGATATTACCGATGGCACTAACTGGTTGGTAGAACAAGGGATTGCCGATCCCGGGAAAATTGCGATCTATGGAGGAAGCTATGGTGGATATGCCACATTGATGGGATTGGTGAAAGAACCCAAACTGTATGCCGCCGGTGTCGATTATGTGGGCGTTTCCAACCTGTTTACATTTATGAGCACCATTCCCCCTTACTGGAAACCCTATTTGGACATGATGTACGAAATGGTGGGCGACCCCAAAGCTGACAGCCTGATGATGAGGGCAGTTTCACCGGTATTCCATGTGGATAAAATCGAAGCCCCTCTGTTTATTGCACAGGGAGCCAATGACCCACGTGTAAACAAAGACGAATCGGACCAAATGGTGGAAGCCATGAAAGAAAAAGGCGTCGAAGTGGAATACATGGTAAAGGACAATGAAGGGCACGGGTTCCACAACGAAGAAAACCGTTTCGATTTTTACAGGGCCATGGAGGCATTTTTAAGTAAATATTTGAAATAGGAAATGGGTTAATCGTTACGGGTTAAAAAAGTTATGCGTTGTGTACTGCAGGAGGGTAAAACATTGCACGCTTAACTTTTTAACGCTTAACACTTAACTTTTATGGCTTAACCCCTGTCGGAAATCGAAAATCAAAAAAACAAGTAATTGAATTTGTAAAATATTTCAATGCAATTACAGTTATTATTTGAAATCAGACAAGCTTGATCCGCTTAAAATCACATAGAATCAAAGGCATAATTGCCCTGCTGTTTATCCTTTTGGTGGCCTACTCGTGTTCTACCAAGAAGAATTCGTTCACCCGACGGGTTTTCCATAACCTCACCGGGCATTACAATATGTACTGGAACGGAAGGGAAAGCTTGCGCGAAGGGGTTGCCGAATTAAATAAAAGCGCAAAGGATAATTATAACCTGATCCTCCCGGTTTTCAATTATGGTACCGAGGCAAACGCTCAAAGCCTGAACCCATACATGGACAAGGCCATCGAGAAAGCCTCGATAAATGTACAACGGCATTCCATGTATTTCGAGCACAAAGAACAGGTCCGTTGGATCGATGACAGCTATTTCCTCATCGGGCAGGCCTATTTTTACAAACAGGAGTACCATAAAGCCAAACGTACATTTGAGTACGTCATGAACAAATACAAGGACGAGGAAATCAGGTACGAAGCAATGCTCTGGCTGGCCGGTTGCTACAATCAAATGGAAAAGTACAAGAAAGCCCAGTCAACGCTTGACTACCTAAAAAACGAAATGGACAAAGACCCGGGGGATGTCCCATCATCGGTCATCAAGGGGTTTCCATTGGTAAAGGCAAATATGTACATCCTCCAGGAAAAATACGACCAGGCCATTGATTACCTTGTAGATGCGGTTTACCAGAGGCAAAAAAAGGCCATTGATGCACGGGTGAAATTTATCCTCGGGCAAATTTACCAAAGCCAGGACGAGCTTTACAGGGCATCGGATTATTATATGGCCACCATTAAGCGCAACCCTTCATACGAACTGTCTTTCAATGCCGCCATCAACCTTGCTACATGTTACGACACAAGGTACGAAGAGGGGAGCAAGGCAATCAGGAAGAAGCTGGACAAAATGCTGAAGGAAGATAAAAACCTGGACTATCGCGACCAGATATACTACGCCCTCTCGGATGTTGCCTATAAAGACAATGAAGATAGCCTTGCCATTGACTATTTAAGGTTGTCGGTTGCCACAAGTGTTTCCAATGATTTCCAGAAAGCCACTTCGGCCATTAAACTCGGGACTTATTTTTTTGATGGGAAAAAATACCGCATGGCACAGGCGTATTATGATACGGCTATCCAGGTTATGCCGAAAGAATTCCCGGATTATGAAAAAATCAAGGCAAGCTCCGAATTCCTCAACGAACTGGTCGAAAACCTGATTGTTGTCCAAACCGAAGACAGTCTGCAAATGTTGGCTTCCATGAGCGAAACGGATCGAAATGTGATTATCGATAAGATAATCGAGGAACTGAAAGCCAAGGAAGAAAAGGAGAAGGAAGAAGCAGAAATGCGGGAACAAATGGCGGCCAGTTCGCTAAACAACCCGGGTACCTCAAGCCCGACAATGGGAGGCCCTACCGGGCGGGGCAAATGGTATTTTTACAATCCACAGACCCTGAATTTCGGGTTTGGGGAGTTTAAGAAAAAATGGGGCAACCGAAAACTTGAGGACAACTGGTTCCTGTCAAACAAAAAGGCAATAGCAAACTTTGAAGAAGAAGAACTGATAACCGAAAATGACAGCCTGTCCACCGGAAACGATAGTACCGCAGTAGTTTCAAACGATGCCCACCAAAGGGCATATTACCTGAAAGACCTGCCCATGACCGAGGAAAAGCTGGATGCATCCAACCTGAAGGTAATCGACGCAATGTATAATTTAGGCTTTATTTACAAAGACAAGTTCAGCGACTTGCCCAGGTCAAACGAATCATTTGAAGGCCTGATAAGCCGCTATCCCGAAAACGAACATCTTTTGCAAACCTACTATCAGCTTTACAGGTCGTTCACGAAGATGGACAGTATCGACAAGGCCGAATATTACAAAAGCCTGCTCGTACAACAATTCCCTGACAGCGATTATGCAAAGCTCCTGCTCGACCCCGATTATTACAAAGAGCTGGAGGCCGAAAAAAACAGGGCCATCACCTTGTACAACGAAACTTACGACCATTACGCCTCTGGGCATTATTACACGGTTTACAGCAATAGCAACAGGGCATTGTCAACTTTTGAAGAGCCCGAAGAAATCCTGGCAAAGTTTGAGTATTTGCGCGCCCTTGCCATAGGGAAAATCGAAGTAGTGGATTCCTTGCAGGTTGCCCTTGAGGAACTTGTGAAGAAGTATCCCGGCAGCGAGGTGAAGCCGTTGGCCCAAAATATCCTCGATTACCTGAACGGGCCCATCGACACTACATCGGCCAAAGAAGAACCACAGGAGAGTTTTGATTTGTCGATGTATGAATTCAACCCCAAAAGCAAACAGATTTTTGCCCTTGTCCTTGATGATTCAAAAGTGAACATCAATGCCATTAAAGTACGTATTTCCGATTTCAATTCAAAATATTATAGCTTGGATAATATCTCCATAACCAATATTTTATTAAATTCGTCCACCCATTTTGTAATGGTCGGTAATTTCAATACTGTTGAACGGGCGTTGAATTACTATCATGCAATAATGAGCAACGAATATGTTTTTGCAAACCTATCGGAAGATGATTATAATGGGTTTGTGATTGCACAGGAGAATTACCCCGTTTTTTATAAGGATAAGGATGTAGATAAATATCTTGCGTTTTTCAAGCAAAACTATCTGGCAAATCAGTAATAACCGTACTTTTATGTTTCAAAAAAAATCAAATAATATGGCAAATAACAATGGCACCGACTATAAGCCAAACAGCATTGTTGCGGGCACAACGATTAAGGGGGACATTACCTCGCAAGGTGATTTCAGGATTGATGGCGCACTCACGGGATCGATCAAATCCAAGGGGAAAATCGTGGTTGGGCAATCGGGGAGTATCGATGGGGAGATAATTTGTCAAAATGCCGATATTTCAGGGACGATCAAAGCCAAACTCACCGTAGAACAATTGTTGACCCTTAAATCTTCGGCAAACCTTACAGGCGATGTCGTTACCGGGAAACTTGCCATTGAGCCGGGCGCAAAGTTTACGGGGACATGCAACATGAGCGGAGGCAACACTTTCAACAAACAACCGGGTTCTGCCATTGATGGAAAACAACAATCAAAAGAAAAACAGCTTAAATAGCTATGCAAGATACTCCAACATAGCCATTCAAATGTTGGTGGTTATTTTGTTCGGGGTTTTTGGGGGCTTCAAACTGGATCAATGGCTTGGACTCCAATTTCCTGTTTTCACAGTCATCCTTTCTTTGTTATCCGTTGTATTGGCCATATATTTAGTGACGAAGGATTTGTTAAAGAAAAAGTAATATGCAAGCAAGATACCTCGATTTCCTGAAAAAGCTTTTGATTTTCACAATCCTTTTGGCCCTGGCCGGATATTTCCTTACCTTCCTTCTTCCCGAGAAATTCGTATCTCCCACATTGCCTGCTTTATTTGTCTTTTTCTTTAGTGCAACAGGTATTGTGCATTATATCCTGCTCAGGATTTCGGTAAAAAGGCCCAATAGCTTCATCAATTACTTTATGCTTCTCACCTTCGGTAAATTGATGTTTTACCTCACCATTATTTTGATCTATGCACTTGTAAGAAGGGATGAAGCAGTTTCTTTTATCCTTTCGTTTGCTGTCCTCTACCTTTTCTTTACGGCATTTGAGGTTACGCAAAGCCTGTCACATGCCAAGGTGGGGAAGGGGGAATAATATTGTTTTCCCAATCTCACCTTTCTTATGCGAATAAAGGGTCGAATTTCAATGTTCATGGTATAAAATAACCAAAGCAACCATCTAATAAAACTTTTGGTCTTGCTTAAGTATCCCTTTTCAAAAAAATCAACTGAATGTCCAACTTTAAGATTTCAGCAATATGCTAAGATTCTTACCCTAAAAAAATGTTATGTTCACCTTTAAGAATTTCCTGATCGTCCTCGCTGTTTCATCATTTCTACCCATTAAAATGAACGCCGAATGGGTTTCGTTGAGCAAAAACAACGCACCGAAAACCCCGCCGGTCGTCACTTTGTTAAGTAACGACAACAACAGTACGGTCCTTAAGATTGATATTTCCGGGTTTGATGTGAAGGATTTCGAAGTGGAAGGAAAAACATACCAATCTGTTGATCTGCTATCCGAAATATTTGCTGTTGAGCCGGGATACCCTGCCTTGCCATACATTGCAAAAACACTTGCTATTCCCGATCAGGCCGGCGTTTCGGTTGAAGTGATCGAAACCGGGGAAGTTAGATCATTCCAAAATATCCATATCCAGCCGGCCCGCAAAAGTTGGATCGAGGGCCAACCGGAGACCCCTTACCTTGAAGATTCAAAGGCTTACCAGTCCAACGGCGTTTTCCCGCAAGATTACACAAGTTTGGATGCCCCGGCAGTTTTCCGTGACTTCCGCATTGCCCGTGTTTCGGTTTTCCCTATTCGCTATATCGCTTCCAAAAATGAGTTGCAGGTTGTTTCTTCCATCACGGTCCGGGTCAATTACGGCCCGGGGAATGCGGTCAATCCAAAAATGACGGCAAAAAAGAAAATTGCCCCGTCCTTTGGAAAGATTTACGACAGCTTTATTTTCAACTATAAAAGCGTTTTGGAAATGCAATATGGCGGCAAGGAAGAAGGCCATGAAGTGATGTTGTGCATTATGCCCGATGAGTTTATCGAGAGTTTCCAGGTTTATGCCGACTGGAAACGGGAAAGCGGCACCGATGTCCATATCACGAAATTCAGTGATATTGGGGCCAATGCCTCCAACCCGAACATAATAAAAGATCATATAACCGATGCTTACCAAAACTGGGAATATCCGCCCACCTATATTTTAATTGTGGGCGATGATGGCGTATTCCCAACAAAAATCGTTTCCTATGATTATTCGTTTGTGAACGAAGACTTCTTTGTTGAAATTGAGGGAAATGATTATTTCCCCGAAATGATGATCGGGCGATTTACGAACCAGGGCGATTACCGGATGCAGGTGATGATAAACAAGTTTTTGAAGTACGAAAAAGAACCCTATACCGAAAATACCGATTGGTTCAAGCATGGCATATGTTGCTCGAACAACGAATATGAATCGCAGGTAATAACAAAACGATATGCCGCTGAGCGCATGAGGGATGACGGGGGGTTTACGGTCGATACCTTAATGAGCGATGGATATTGGGACTCGGGCTGCTCAATGGATCTGAACGATGTAACAAATGCCATTAACCAGGGACGGAGCTATCTCAATTACCGGGGCGAAGGCTGGTACGATGGATGGCACGCCAACTGTTATGATTTCTCCCCTTCCGAGGTTTCCAGTCTGAACAATGGCGAAAAGTTCACTTTTGTCACCAGTATTGGGTGTGGTGTTGCCATGTTCGATGCCTCTGGGGGCAATTGTTTTGGTGAGGCATGGGTGCAACTGGGATCATTGAGTGCACCAAGGGGCGGGGTCGCTTTTGTTGGCCCAACTTCCAATACGCACACAACTTATAACAATAAGATCGACAAAGGCATTTACAAAGGGATGTTCCTTGAAGGGATGGACACACCGGGCCAGGCATTGTTGCGAGGGAAACTGTATATGTACAATGTGTTTGGGAACACTTATTGGGTCGAATACCAATACAGGGTCTTCTGTGTCCTTGGCGATCCCAGCATCCATATCTGGAAGGAAGTGCCATTGGATGTAAACGTTGATTACCCCTCATCGATCACCGTTGGGATCAACCAAATTGAGATCACGACAACATTTGCTTCCACCGGGCTTCCGGTCCCAAATGCCGAAGTGTGTATTACCGGTGAAGATATTTTTATTACCGGTGTGACCGATGCGTTTGGGAAAACAATAATCGGGTTTGCCCCGGAATCTGCCGAAACTTTGACCCTGACCGTACGAGGCGGGAATGTCATCCCTTTTCAGGGAAGCGTGACCGTGACCCAACCGGAGGAGGTGGTTGAGTTGGAGCCAAATCCTGAAGTGGTGGACTTGGACGGGAATTTGGATGGTTTGATCAATCCCAATGAAAACTGTGACATCACATTTACCCTGAAAAACTGGGGGACACAAACGGCCAATAACGTACAGGCAACACTTACGGCTGCCAATCCTGTTTTTGTTGAGGTAATTACCACGGGACAGGTAAGCTTTGGAAATCTTACCCCTGGGAATATTTCTTCCGGTGAGCCCTTTCAGGTATTCCTGAAACCAAATTGCCAGGTAGGCCAAATCATTACCTTGCAATTGCACGTAACGACAAATAACAATTCCTATGATTATGATTTCGAAGCCATCGTGCATGGTTGCGACCTGCTGATCGAGAATTTTTTGGTGGATGACGAAGGTTCTGGCAATTCGAACTTCAGGATGGATCCGGGCGAAACCGTAAACCTGGTCTTTTCGATCAAGAACTTTGGTGATGATATTGCCCCAAATGTATTTGCTGTTTTAAGCAGCAATGATCCATATATTACGATTGACGGCCCAACTGGGACTTTTGGCACATTGAACATTGAAGAAGTTGCAATGAACCCGGACAGTTATTTTGAGGTCAGTGTTGATGCATCCTGTCCTACCGGGTATTTGGCCGGATTCTCTTTACAGTTAAATACACAAAACGGGAATTATCCATATCAAACGGAAATAGGGTTGAACATTCCCGTGAGCCTTCCAATCCCTACGGATTATTCGGGCCCCGATGAATACGGGTATTATGCCTATTCGAGCAATGATGCGTTTTATGATCAGACGCCGGTTTATAATTGGGTGGAGATTGCCGAAACGGGGACCCAAATCAATGTGCCGGGCATAAGTGAATATACCTCCACGGTTTCACTCCCTTTTACCTTTGAATATTATGGGATAAATTACACCCAGGTCCGTGTGAGCACCGATGGCTGGATAGCTTTTGGAAGTGGCTCGCAAACCGCCCCGCTTAATACTGCGCTTCCCAATAACGACAATGTGAGCTCAATGGCGGCCCCATTCTGGGACGATTTGTACGATGGGGAATTTGAAGAGGGGAAAATCCTCTATTACAATGATGTGGCCAACCACCGTTTTATTATCGAATGGGACAGCATAGCGCACAACGATACGACTGCGGAGCCCAAGAACGAGGTCTTCCAGGTATTGATTTTCGACCCTGCCCATTACCCAACAGCAACGGGCGATGGTGAAATTATTTTCCAGTACAAGGACGTTAAGGATATTACAAGCAACACCGTTGGGATTGAAAATCATTCACAGGCCATTGGGCTACAGTATGTCTTTGACGAAACATATGACCCTACCGCTTCCGAATTGATAAATAACCTGGCGATTAAGTTTACGACTGAAGCCCCCAGTTATAATATGATTACCGATATCGAAGATAACCAAGGCCCGGGTGGACATAATGGGTTTGTGTTGGGGCAAAACCAACCCAATCCGTTTAGCGCGAGCACCTGGATAAATTATGTGCTACCTGAAGCGGGCAATGTGTTCCTTGCTGTTTATAATGTGAACGGCGAAATGGTTCGGGTACTTCAGGACGGCCAGCAAAATCCCGGTAAATATTCCGTTGTGTGGAATGGGTTGAACGACTCACAGAACAAGGTTAGCCCCGGAATTTATTTTTGTCGCCTCCATATGGGGAACTATATAAAAACCCTCAAATTGCTAAAGTTCAAGTAAACTGTAATTTATTGTTTATGGTTGCCGAAAGATTTTGATTATACGCTGAAGTTTGGGCAACCAATCAAAAAACCAAATTATAAGAAGGATAAAAAGTGTATAGTTTTTTCATTTTACTGGTAATGATAATTTCCGCGGCCATAGTGGGATTCGTTGAATATTTCCGTCATCAAAAGCGGATTTATTCCATTCCTATCCGTGTCCATATCAATGGCACAAGGGGAAAATCGAGTGTCACGCGATTGGTTGGCGCTGGTTTGCGGGCGGGAGGGGTTTCTGCCATTACCAAAGTAACGGGCACCTTTCCCCGCTTGATCCTTGAAGATGGGACCGAAACTTACATTTACCGGAAATCCGATGCCAATATACTGGAACAATTGTCCATTGTTAAGTATGCAGCAGAGCGAAAAGCAAAAGCCCTGGTGATGGAATGTATGGCACTGCAACCGCAATACCAATGGATTACCGAAAACAAAATGATCCATTCCAATGTGAGCGTAATGACCAATGTGCGCTTGGATCATCTGGACGTTATGGGACATACCTTGCCTGAGATTGCGGAAACGATGGGGAAAACCATCCCCAAGAACGAACATCTGTTTTCTTCTGAAAATGTGAACCCCGGTTTATTGAAAAAAATTGCGGACAAACGGAAAACAATCTCCCATTTTATTGATTCATCCGGCATAAGCCGGGAAGATATGAAGGGCTTCATTTATATCGAGCATAAGGACAATGTTGCCTTGGCACTTGCAATTTGCGAACATCTAAATGTGGATCGCAAAACCGCCCTTAAAGGGATGTATCAGGCAATTCCCGATGAAGGGGCTTTAAAACGTTCCGAGGTGAAAGCATTTCAGAAGCAACTCTATTTTTATAATGCTTTTGCCGCCAATGACCCGGAATCGACCTATATGGTTTGGCAAAAAATCAGG
>JAJRTT010000331.1 GCA_024278155.1 Bacteroidota bacterium
CATTATCACATTAAAACATTTGTACAATAAACAATCCGTAACTAATCAGTCCAGCAATAAAGTGAGATGAAAATTTTTGAAATAATTTGCTTTTTTATTGACACACCCCTTGTTCCCCTCTCAAAAGGGGAGTTTTTGGTAATTATTTCAAAAATTTTCAAAACATAACCTTTACTGATCAGTTACTATAATCCTTAAAAATCACAACCACAAACATAAAAACCATGTCTGCAAACGAAACGAGGAAAGAACTGAAAGTATCCGCAATCGAAAACGGGACAGTTATTGATCACATCCCGGCCGATGTTGTGTTTCAGGTAATCAATATCCTCAACCTAAACAATATCAGGAACCAGTTGATGGTCGGGACCAACCTCGACAGCAAAAAATTGGACAAAAAAGGCATCATCAAGGTGAGCAACAAATACTTTGAGAAAGATGAGATCAACAAGATTGCCCTGATCGCCCCAACAGCTTCACTCATCGTAATAAAAGACTTCACGGTGGTATATAAAGAAAACGTTGAAGTTCCCAACACGGTGGACAAAATCGTGAAGTGCATCAACCCAAACTGCATCACCAACCATGAAAAAGTGCCCACACAGTTTTCGGTAGTTGACAAAGATGATTTGAGCTTGCTTTGCCATTATTGCGAGAAAACAACAAAAAAGGAAAATTTCAGTTTTATTTAAATTGAACTCACGGGCAAAATCAAAAACGCACAGTAAACGTAAAATCACATTTTACATATTCTTGGTTATTGCCCTTATTGCCTATTGGTTTTGCCTGCCCAAACAACTTTTCAACGACCCGGCCTCCACGGTCATAAACGACCGGAACGGGATTCTGATCGGGGCAAAAATCGCGGATGATGGCCAATGGAGGTTTCCTCAAAGCGATTCCGTCCCTTTTAAATTCAAGACTTCCCTCCTGCAATTTGAAGACAGGCACTTCTATCAACATCCCGGTGTAAACTTGATTTCCATTTTTCGTTCTTTCTATCAAAATATCCAATCCTGGAAAATCGTGAGCGGCGGTAGTACGCTCACCATGCAGGTTATCCGATTGTCAAGAAAAGGAAAACCTCGGAGTATTTATGAAAAAACCCGGGAGATTATCCTTGCAACACGTCTTGAACTGACATCGACAAAAGGGGAAATCATTTCACTTTATGCTTCCCATGCGCCTTTTGGTGGAAATGTGGTGGGTTTGGAAGCAGCTTCCTGGCGGTATTTCGGACACAACCCCGAAGAGCTTTCCTGGGCCGAATCGGCCACCCTTGCCGTTTTGCCCAACGCCCCCTCGCTTATTTATCCGGGAAAAAACCATGTACGCTTGCTAAGGAAAAGGAACAAGCTCCTGACCCGGTTATTGCAAATTGGGGAACTTGACACTCTCGAATGTGAACTTGCAAAAGCCGAACCCCTTCCCAACAAGCCATTGGCGCTGGAACAATCGGCACCGCACCTTTTAAGCCGGGTTTATCAAAGTGCCAAAGGCAAAAAGACAATAACGACCCTTGATTATCCCACACAAAACCAGGTTTCCGAAATCATTGAAAACCATCACGCCCTGTTAAAATTCAACCAGGTCCATAATGCGGCGGCCATCGTTATTGAGGTGGAAACGGGATATGTGCTGGCTTATGTGGGAAACACAAAAAACCCCGGCCATCCAGAACATGCGGGCGATGTGGATATTATCCGGGCGCACCGTAGTTCGGGAAGTATCCTGAAACCCATTTTGTATGCGGCCATGCAGGAAGACGGCGAAATCCTCCCCAACACCCTGATCCCCGACATACCGGCCTTCTATGGCGGTTATTCCCCGAAAAACTTCGACCTGAAATATTCCGGGGCCGTTCCCGCTTCCAAAGCCCTTTCACGCTCTCTCAATGTCCCGGCGGTAAGGATGCTAAAGCAATATGGTTATCCCCGTTTTTATCATCTGTTGAAAAAGCTTGGGATCAAAAGCCTTAACCATCCCCCCGACCATTATGGACTATCGTTGATCCTCGGGGGTTCAGAAGTTTCGCTTTGGGAACTGGCCGGCATTTATTCCAGTTTCAGCAGGGTACTGAACCATTATTACAAAAACCAGGGGCTCAATGATGAAATGGATTGGAGGATGCCCGGTTTCGAAAAACAAATGGAGGTTGATAAGGGAAAACAGGAATTGAACGCCGCCTATCTTTTAAGCCCTGCTTCCATCTGGCTCACCTTTAACGCCCTCCTTGAAGTTAACCGACCTGAGGAATTAAGTGGTTGGAAATCTTTTTCCTCTTCCGAAAAAATTGCCTGGAAAACCGGGACCAGCTTTGGTTTCAGGGATGCATGGGCCGTTGGGATTACTCCTGAATACGTTGTGGCAGTCTGGGCCGGGAATGCCGATGGCGAAGGGAGGAGCGGACTGACCGGGGTTTCGGCAGCCGCACCGATCATGTTCGACATTTTCAATATCCTCCCCAATAAAACCTGGTTCGACCCACCTTATGATGAAATGTCGAAAGTGATTGGCTGCCGCCAGAGTGGCCACAGGGCTTCTTCCATTTGCGAGCCCGTTGATACGGCATGGATCCATTCCAAAGGTAAAAAAACCACGGCCTGTCCCTACCACCAACTCATCCATCTTGACAAAACCAAAAGCTACCGTGTAAACAGTAACTGTTACGATCCGGGCGAAATGGAACATACCCCCTGGTTCGTCTTGCCCCCGGTCTGGGAGTGGTATTACAAAACCGGCCATCCGCTTTACCGTCCGCTCCCGAAATGGTTGCCGGGATGCGAAAAAGATATTTCAGGAAACCCAATGGAGTTTATCTATCCCGCCGGGAACACAAAACTCTATGTCCCTGTTGAATTGGATGGCAGCCCGGGCAGTATTGTTTTTGAAGCGGCCCATCACAACGAAAACGCAATTATCTATTGGCATCTCGATGAAGAATATTTAGGGCTTACCCGCCAACCCCATCAACTTTCCATTCAACCGAAAGGAGGAAAACACCTGCTCACCCTTGTGGACGACCAGGGGAATGTATTGAAAAAATGGATCAGGGTTTTAAAGAAAGTTCATTGAACAATTACCGCAATGGATTGCCACCGCTTTTCCCTTCGTGAACGATTCAGGGAGAACTGAAAAGTGTTCTGTCCAGGGAACAGGGGAAACCAATTGGAGATCATCAAGCTTTGTTTGCGCCCCAATACAGTTTCAGGGCCCAACAGGAAAGCCTATCAGGAAAGCATGCCTTTCTCGCAAATCCTGTAGCCTTTGGAATTGTAGCCTGTCCTGATAATGTTTTTCCCAAGACAGGCCGAAAGCCCCTGCCATTTACAATTGATGTTCCGGCAATGCTGTAATCCATTGATCTGGATTCCCTGGCATTCTTCTTCTGAAATATGCGATAGATTGACCCTTTTCATTTTGAACCTCTTTTTGACCACCAAATTTATCTGAAAAACCAAAAAGAATGATTATAAATTATCTCTTTTTTCCCTTATCTGAGAATTGTTTTGCTTAACTTTGAACACATGAAAATACTTTTTAACAGCAAATCCTTGCATCACAATATTGATAGTGAAGCCGAAGGGCAATACCGGATCAAATCCTTCCCCGGAAATGTGGAAGAAACGGATTATAATGGCGAAGGATTCATTACCCTTGTCCATTCTGAAAGCCACAATAACCGCATCAAGAATGCTTGTATGAACAATGAAATTGCAGCAGAGGTACCACTTTCAGCAACAAGTTATGATGCAGCCATTTCAGCAGTCGGCCTTGCCGTTAAAGCTTCTGAACAAAATGATTTTGCCGTGATCCGTCCGCCGGGCCACCATGCCGGACGGGAGAGGGCTGCCGGGTTTTGCCTTTTCAACAACATTGCCATTGCCAGCCAAAAATTGGTGAACGAAGGAAAAAAGGTTTTCATTTTCGATTTTGATGGCCATCATGGTGACGGCACACAATCCATTTTTTACGGATCCGATCAGGTATTTTATTCTTCGGTCCATCAGGCTTATGCCTATCCCTATTCAGGATTTGAAAACGAAACAGGTGAGGGAAAAGGGAAAACTTTCACACTAAATATCCCGCTTATTTCAGGAAGCGGTGACAAAGAATTTTTTGAAGCTTTGGACAAAGCCATAAGTGCTGCGAGAAAGTTCCAACCAGATGTTATTGGAGTTTCAGCAGGTTTTGATGCCTACCACAAAGACCGCCTGCTCGGTTTGAAGTTTTCGGCCAAAGCTTATTACGAATGTGGTTTCAGGTTGCGCCGGGCCTTTCCCCACATTTTTGCGGTTTTGTAAGGCGGCTACCACGACGATATCAAAAAATGTGTGGAATATTTCGTGGACGGCGTGAACGTGGGCGCACGGCCACAAAAAAACAGTTTTGACGATATGATGTCGGTGGGTTAATAAAAATGCCTATCACAGATTGAATCTGTGATGGAAAAAGACACAAACAGTTTCCAACTGTTTTGCCATTTTTAATAAACAAGAAAGTCACATACTTTCTTAGTGTTTGAATACTTAAAGTTCAAAACTTCAAGCGACAAGGTGTTTTAAAAATGATGGAGAAACATAAAAATGAACATTAGATTCAACATAGATTTAAAGAAACATGAACATTTCAATGAATTTGTGTGTAAAGAATTCGTAAATAATTTCTCAAATTACAATGTTTCTTGTCTTTCTGATCTAAATAAAATTGTTCTCAAAAGAAAGCAATCAATACCTGCACATCATGGACATAATGTTAGGTATGATTTTAATCCCATAAAGTATTTTGAGATAAAGAGAAAGATCGATAAAATACAAATTCTTGTTAATATTAATCCTTTATTATTTACCCTTATGATATTTTCAATTGTTTTTACTTCATTTTTTTTCTTATTTGAGCTTAATATTTATTACCTAGCATTCTTGATAGTAGTTGCATACTCGATAACAATACTAGTCTTTATTAAAAAATTAATTCATAGTATTGATTTTGTTTTAAAGGTGTTTGGATTGTAGGAATCATACCCGCCTTCGTCGGGCAGAAAAACTTCAAGCGGCCAGTGCTGCAAGGGAAAAATTAAGAAATCAAGAACACCGATCAGGAAAATCACTGATTATTCCGTCCACGCCCATATCTTTCATTTTTTGGATATCTTCCAATTCGTTAACCGTCCAGACAAAAACCGTTTTCCCTTCCCGATGTGCTTTTTTCACAAAAACCGGACTGGCATTTTTGTAATGGATATTAAATGAATCAATGAACCCGTATTTTGAAAAACCAAAACGGTTAAACTTTGTGTCAAACTGGATGGGGAGTCCATTCATTTTCCAAACCAATAATTTATGAAGGTGGATTTTGCTATCCAATTGATGAACCCGGAACAGCACATCATCACGGAAACTTTGGACAATACACCGGCCATGGGCTTTGTGTTTTTGGATCAAGTCAACTATTTTCTTTTCAATTTCAGGATAAACCGAATTTCCATCTTTAATTTCAATGAGCAATTCAGCCTTTCCTGAAACCAATTGAATTACCTCTTCCAAAGATGGGACAGGCTCGAACCCATCAAATCCTTCAAAACGTGATCCGGCATTGAATTTTCGGATCTCATCAAAATCCATTTTGCCCACCTCCCCTTTTCCATCTGTGGTACGATATAAATCTTTATCGTGCAATACAATCACAACCCCATCCTTCGACATTTGCACATCAATCTCAACCATATCCACCTTCAGGTCAATGGATTTTTTTATACTTATCAGGGTATTTTCGGGCAGATACCCGGCAGCTCCCCGATGGCCGATTATTTTCATTTCCCAGAATTTAAATCAGAAAAACGGAAAGATTCAAAAGATTGTTTTTTACTTTTGCAAAATAATGAAAATAACGATTGTTGCCATATTGATTTTTATTTTAAATATCCCTTTTGGGTATTGGCGGGCGAATGTCAAAAAACTTTCACTTCAATGGTTTTTGTCCATCCACATTCCCATCCCTTTTGTGGTTTTTTTGAGGATCGTGAGCAAAATCGGATTTGCCCTTTATTCTTATCCTTTATTTATTGTGGCTTTTTTCGGGGGACAATACCTCGGGAAGATCATTTTTCAACATTTGAAACTTAAAAAAGATTAGGTGATTAGTTCTTGCCTGGTGATGGATTGTTGGAGGAATTGCATCAACGGGTAAATGATTCAAGGCTTGAATGATTGAATGCTGGAATGCCTATAATATGCAAAACTTTAATCCCGCAGGTAAAGGGCCATTTATAACTTCTCATTTTATTCGCACATAGAAGCATTCTCGCATTGAAGCATTGGCCATGATACTTAAATTATTATAATTTTATTTTCCTCTAATTTGGTGGCTGAACGAATAAAACTACAATCCCATGAGAATCGCAATCCCACTCAACAAAACAATTGCCCCTGCCAATACATGTGTCCAGCGTTCCAGTTTCCCAAACCGCACCAGGTTTATCCCATAAACAGCAACCAAAACAACGCCCAGCATAGTGGCTATGGTAACAATGGCAAAAACCACCGTGATAAAAACCATCCCGGACGTACTGTGTTCCGCAGCCGGATACATCAATATAGGTATTAATGGCTCGCAGGGGCCCAGGACAAAAATGGTAAATAAAATCCAGGGGGTGATATTTTTCTTGTGTACGTGGTCGTGTTCATTATGATGGCCATGTTCGTGCACATGTACTGTCCCATTGTTATGAATGTGTGGATGCTTATGGGGCTTGTTAAGGATGGCCCTTCTCAATCCCCAGATAAAATAAACCAGTCCAAACAAAACAAAAGCCCAGGCCGCAATATTCCCGCGGACACCTTCGAACATTTCAAGTTTGCCAAGGGCCAAACCAAAAGCCACGCCCACAAGCCCCAAAACGACAGAACTTCCCACATGGCCAATACCACATAGAATAGTTACCCAAACGGTTTTGAACATCGTCCACTTACGTGCTTTCGCCATAAAAATAAATGGCAGGTAATGATCGGGGCCCAACAAAGTATGAAAAAAACCAATGGTGGCAGCCGTTCCTGCAAGTAATACTAATTCGTTCGACATAATAAACTTTTTTAATTAGTTAAATTTGTAACTCACTCCAAGTTGAAAATTAAGTGGGTTTCCCGGGGTAAAATGAATTTCTGAAACTGATGTCGTTTCCCAGGCCATCCGGCTTTTTGTATCAAACTGGGCTTCGTTCCAATCAACATTCAATATATTCTCAACATTTGCCGAAAATGCAACATCGCCCCAATGATAAGCCACACCTATATTTATCAAAGAATAGCCCCTTGCCACCACAGTATTGTTTTCATTTGCTGGTCGGTCTCCTATATGGATGAACCTCAATGTTCCATCAAATCCAAAAAAGCCCATCATGGACAAACCTCCGGAAACTGAAAGTTCTGGTGCAAGCGGGATGTAGTTTTCCCCGGAAGGGGCATCAACCAACTTTCCATTGGAAAATGTCGCGTCTAAATCGGCCCAAAGCCACCGGGCCAATCGTTGTCTTGCTTCCACATCAAGCCCTACTCTTTGTGTCGGATCGCTAAGTTCTGCATATCCACCATCTCCCACATAAATAAATTCTTTTTCGAGATAAACATACCATCCTGCCAGTCCCACCTCAAAATTCTTCCATAATTTTGACCTCATCCCAATTTCCCCACCCCAAGCCCTGGGCAAGGTTGTAGTATTTCGGGAAGCAGGGTCGAAATTATATGAAATAAGTTTTTCATCAATTTCCTTGTCGCTCAAACCCTCTCTTTTCCATATTTTTTCCAGTTCCCGGGCTTTTCCGGCAATTACCACATTCCGGGCATCATTTGAATGAAATCCACTTCCCCCGTTTAAATAAACTTCCAATTTTTCAATGGGATTATAAACCATCCCAAACTTTGGGTTTAGCATGCTTTGCTGGACATAGCCGGAAGCATGGGGCAAGTCAGAAACCGTATCCAATGCCGACCCCAATAAATCTTCAACATTGAAGGTGAAATAATCTCCCCTTAATCCAAACATAAACCGAAGTGAATTGCTCAAAATCAATTCTTCCTGCGCCCAAAGAAAGAAGTTTTTTTCATTGATAATTGTATTTGAACTTGCCTCAAGCCTTACCCTGTTTGGGCTGTGCCAAAGTGCAACCCGTATGTTGTCTGCACGATACCCGGCACCATAAGAAGTTTTCAAAACCCTGTCGCCAAATTGCGAATACGTTTTATAAAGGGTATTCAATCCATGCATTGTCCTGTTATCAACCTGTTCTATCATATCCCCATTAACAGGATCATCCAGATAATAAGTGAAATTTGAGAAGAGTTTAAAGCTATAATCACAAAAATATCCCTGGATACTAAGGGTACTGTTGTTTTCATTTTGTTGATCATACCTCAAACTAAAATTTTGCCGTCCCGTAGTCCCGCCCTCCATATCATCAATAGCACCAAACCTGCTGAGAAGCCCTTCATTAATTACCCTTTGGGGAATTTGCCCGGAAGCATCCCATGCCGAACTAAAGGATGATAAAGATATAGTCAATCGGCTATTATGGCTTAGGTTGACAAAATATTTACCATAAACATTGAAACGTTGCAAACCCTGTGGACTTTCAAAGGGGCCATCGGTAATATAATACTGTGTGGCAACATATCCGTTTTGTTCCGCACTTCCTTTTCCCAATTGATAAAGCATGGTAAACTTACCCGTATTAAATTGCCCACCTTCAAGTTTCACCAGATTATGTTCAAGCATGTCCCTGGTCCTAAACCCTACTGATCCACCTGTTGCAAAATTTCCAAATTGCGTAAAATAAGGCCCTTTATAAACACTTATCTCATTTACGAGTTCTGGAATAAGAAAATGCAGATCTGCATATCCCTGGCCATGTCCATGGGTCACCATGTTCACTGGAATCCCGTCCACTGAAATGTTTATGTCAGTCCCGTGGTCAGCATCAAAACCTCTGATGAAAATTTGTTCGGCCTTACCCCCACCTGCATGTTGGGCAGTTATGAGCCCCGGTACAAGTTTCAACAAATCCTGAGATGATTTCACCGGCCTCACTTCCAAATCAATCCTTTGAATATTTTCAGACGAAGCTGCGGATAAGGGTCTTTCGGCCAAAATTGAGTAGGCTTCAATTTCAAAAGGGGAAGGTTCAACCTAGATCAAAACTTCTGAAATCTCATCACTTTTCACTTTTACAAAAACCTTTTTTGTTCTAAACCCGATACAGGATACAATCAGTGAATAATCCCCGGCATGGATATCCCGGAATTCGAATCCCCCTTTAATATCAGTGGCAACTCCCAACATTGTATTCCAAACGACCACATTGACACCCGGTAAGCCTTCCGCATTTTCGGCATTAATGACCCTGCCTTTTATTGAACCAATTTCATGCGAATAAACCATTGAAAAAGAAGTCAACACAAAAACTGTTAACAGGTAAATTTTTTTCATTCTCAAGCAAATTATGTTACCAAATAAAATATCGTGTTACCCTAATCGCAAAAAAATTATTCTTTAGACGTCATTACAAGTTCCCCATGCTTCACCCCCTTCAAGGCGAACAGGCTGTTGGCAAGTTTATTCAGTTCGTTCGCTTTTCCTTTCACGGCAATCGTTTAGAGGCAGTTACTATGATCGAGATGAACATGCTGAACCGACAAGATTAAATCATGGAACCCGTGCTGTATATCCATTGACCTTGTTTGCAGTTCACGCTTATGGTGATCGTAAACAAAAACAATGGCCCCGGCAACTTCTTCGTTTCCTTCCCATTCATCCTCCACGGAGAATTTCTTGATAAGGAAACGAATGGCTTGAGAGCGGTTCGGGAAACCATGTTTTTCCACCAATCTGTCAAGTTCTGTTAAAAACCCCTCCTCAAGGGAAACACCAAATCGTTTAACGTTCATCGTGCCATGTATTTTTTATTCGTGGCACAAATGTATAAAATCATCTGTTAATTAATTAACAAAAGATGGACAAAACAGAAATTTAGAATGAATCTTTATTAGTCCTGATTACCCTTTTGTAAATAGTTTATTTTTGTAGCCCTTTATTATGATGGATCAAAAAAACCGATACAGGTACTTTATCAGGCTTGCTTATAATGGAGGCCGCTATCATGGCTGGCAAATACAGGACAATGCCCTAACAGTGCAAGCTGTTGTGAACGATGCGGTTTCAAAAATATTCGGGCAACAGATAAATGTTACAGGTTGCGGCAGGACAGATACCGGAGTCCATGCCCGTGAATTTTACATCCATTTCGACCTGCCTTATGTTATTCAGGACAAAGACATGCATTTGAATAAACTCAATGGGTTTCTTCCCAAAAACATAAGTATGTTTCAAATGATTCCCGTTACCGAAAATGCCCATGCCCGGTTTGACGCTACATCACGTACTTACCAATATTTCATATCACGGAAAAAAGACCCGTTCAACCAGGATTTTTCATGGTTTGTCCATGGCGAAATTGATGTGGATAAGTTAAACAAAGCGGCAAATATCCTTTTCGGATATTCCGATTTCACCTCCTTTTTAAAAACAAACACAGATACATTAACAAATAATTGCAAGATCAAATTTGCCCGATGGGAAGAAAAAGACAATATGCTTGTTTTCACGATTACCGCCGACCGTTTTCTTCGGAACATGGTCAGGGCCATTGTTGGGACATTGCTGGATGTGGGCAGGGGAAAAAATGATTTGGCGGGTTTAAGAAAAATCATCGAGAGCAAAAACCGCTCAAATGCAGGCTACTCTGTTCCGGCAAAAGGGCTGTTCCTGACAAAAGTGGAATATCCTCAGAATTTGTTTCTGAAATAAATCCCGCTTATAATCCATCCATCGCCTCAATCATTCCAATTTAGAATTGTTAAAAATTCAACAGATAAGTTTGTTTTTTCGCCAATCTTGTTACTTTTGCTTGTTAATTAATTCACAGCTATAAAGGCAAAAGAAAAACTTGTTTACAAAAGGAGCTAAGAAAAATGAAGAACCTACCAGATAAAACTGTTGAAAGACTCTGCCAATACAGAAGAAGCCTGAACAACCAATTGGCAACCGGCAAAACCCATATTTTCTCACACGAGATAGCTAACCTATTACATATTACTTCTGTACAAGTACGCCGTGATATTATGCTCATTGGCCATAGCGGCACACTCCGCAAAGGATACGACATCAAAGAGATGGTAAAGCTTATCGGCAAAATCATCGATACCAAAGAAGGACAGCGGATAGCGGTTATCGGTATGGGGAATATCGGAAAAGCCTTTATCCATTATTTGTACGAAAAAAGGTCGAAGCTGAAAGTGGTGGCCTCTTTTGATGTGAACCCGGATAAAATTGACAAAACCTATGCTGATGTTTATTGCTATCACTTTGGCAGGCTGAAGGAAATAATCCAGAAAGAAGATATTAAAATCGGGATAATCACCACCCCTCCCATGGTCGCCCCGGAAGTTTGTGAAAACCTTGTGACCGCAGGTATCAAAGGGATATTGAATTTCACGCCTAAACCTTTAAGCGTACCGGATGATGTTTATCTGGAAGAATATGACATGATCACTTCATTGGAGAAAGTTGCTTTTTTTGTTAAGCACAATGAGTAGGGTGCAGTTTACACCAAGACACAAGCCCCGACCCGCATTGCTTACCCGGCAATCTTGCATCAGTTGGTAAGCTTTTCCATATTTGGCACTTATTTAAGTTGAATACTTATAATCATATTGGGGGTATCTTGTTTAATTATTTCAACAATTCAAAATAGCCTTTATTGTTCCCTTCATTTATTATAAAAAAACTGTAAAATCTTTTTTTTATGATTTACCACAATAATTTTCGTAAAGCCGAAAATCAATTTCCCTTCATACAATATATGTAAGGACTTTTACCACTTGCCAGGAGAATTAGATTGCCATCACTGTTAATGAGAGGAGACCTGACACTCAAATAATCAGTAGGGTCTGGGGACTTCCACATAAATTCACCCTCTGAATTTACAGTATAGATACCAAACATACTTCCACTATATATCGTTCCATCAGGGGCAATTGTAAGACTTGATGTTTCACAATTTAATGAACTTGTCCATATAGTATTTCCATTCAAGTCAACTTTTGTTAATCCTGAAGCTATTACAAAAAGGTCATTCTCTTGATTAATATAAAACTTGGAAACATATAAATCAGCAAACAAGATATTCATCAATTGTCCATCCAGGACATGATAAATATTACCTGCATTCTCACAAAAAACATTACCATCAGAACCAAATTTTAATGTAGAAATATAATAAGCATCCGGATGTTGCCATTCCCAAACAAACTCGCAATCAGTACTATGAACCAAGTATTTCTGAATTGCCGAAAATGATTTAAGATAAAGACAGTTTTCATCGGCATAAATACTTTCTCCCTCAAAATCAATGTCTTGATTCCATAATTCAATTCCTTCAATAGAGTATGCGGTGATTTTTGACATTGAATCAATATCTGATAGCATATAGCACTTTTCGTTTAGAACAGCAATCTTTGGAGGGTCATAGTTTTCTAAACTGGAATAATATGAATGGCTTACGATTATCTCCCCATTTATTGGGTTGACAAAGAATATTTCAGAGATAGGATTGTTATTTCCCGAATTTGATGTAGCAAATATCAATCTTGAATTTTGATAAAGTAAATCAGAAGAAAAGCTTCCGGAGAATTCTTTTTTCCACCTTGCCGAACCATCCTTACCAAATGAAATAATACATGATTCATTATTCCCAATCTCCTCCTCAGCTAGAAACAATACATAAACATTGTCATCTTCATCCAATACTGCTTCTTTGTCCATTCTTTGTAAATATGATTGTTGGATTGAATTTTTCCATAGCAGAGGGTGCTCTCCTTGCAATTCTTGAACTTGAAGTTGAGGTGGTGGATTTCTTTTCTCCTTTTGGCATGAGAACAAGAAGCTTATTATGACAACAATTGTAATTGAATATTTCACATTATTGATAATTTATTAGATTTAAATATTGGTAAGAACAACTCCATTTTTCCCAAAAGATAGATCTTGACTACCATCTTGATTATAGCGGATTATAAAAAAAACAGAAATGGACCCATCGGAATAATCAAATATTACTGCCTCTCCGGCTAGAAGGATTTTTCCATCATCCTGAAAAGCAATAGAGTTCAGGTCATCATTTTCACCAGAAAAATCTTTGACATTCCATCCGGAAGAACCAAAACCAGTATCTAACATTCCACTGGGCAATAGGCCTATAATGACAATATCTTGTGTGTGATAAAAGGCATTACCTGCAATTATAGTATTCCCGTTGTTAAGATATTCTACGTAGTAATTCCTGACAATTGAACCAAATGAGTAATCTTTTGTCTCGATCCCTTGATTGCCAAAATTACTGTCTAAGCTTCCATCCTGATTAATTTGCACCCGAATTACCACACCTAAATTACCCATACCTGTCAATAAATATTTCCCATTTCCCTTTTGCCGAACACCAAAAGTCCCCCAATAATCATAAAAAATGTCCGCTAATACCTGCCCATCCTGATGAAATGTACTGTCAAGGCTACCATCCGAATGAATTCGTGCCATCGGCAAGATCGATTTATCCTCATCAGTATATCCTGTTAGCATAATCTTATTGTCTTCCTGAACTAAAATATTTGCACAATAAGCATTATAAGCACTAAAGCCGATCGTTAGCAATTTACCCGAATGAAATGCTGTATCTACTTCTCCCTCAGGAGTTAATTGAACAATACAAAAACTATCTTTGGAACTATATTTTGTTCCGCTTAGCAGAATATTTCCATTCTTAGCAAGCTGCATGTGTGTAAATCCTACGGATAAATACTTTACTCTCCCGTTCGTACCGAAAGTAAGATCAGGACTTCCATCCGAATTATATTTTGAGACCAAAGTGTTCCGGTTACCTTTCTTAAAATTTTCAGACAAGATGATTTTGTTATCTTCCGTTATCAATATCTTAGAGCTTGAAAATCCCGGGTCTTCCGATTCGCTATTCAAATATACAATTCCTTTATCTCCAAATGAGGTATCCAAATCACCATTTTCAAGATACTGGGCCAATATCATAGTATTTGTTGGCTCCTCTTTACGGGAAATATATCCCGCAACAATGATTTTACCATTTGATTTTACCCCAATTGCTCTTGCAGCATTAATCTCTTCATAATACTCAACATAGTCATCATCTTCATAACTCTCTTTAAAGCAAGAAGTAAGCATAAGCAACAGAACAAAACATATCAATGCCCATCGAAGCGTTATCGCTATTTTTGCCTTCATGAAAAATCTTGTCATTTTCATAACTTGTGTGATTTTGTTATACATTCAAAAAAAAATACAAAACCATAGATTCTTTTTTTCAATTGCAAAAGTACATTATTGCACTTTAACGATCCCTGCGCCGTACTGTCATAACAATCAGCAGCAGAACTGAAAAACAATCCTTTTGGCGCAAGCCTTGCGGGCCGGTGACTCATGCCATTGCTTTATCCAACAATTTCACATACTAACCAAACCTTTTGTCCCCTGCAAAACCCCTTGCATTGCTATAAACGTAATCTTCCGGTCTTGAAACAAAGCCAGCTTTGACTGGGTTATCATGGATATAATCCTTTTTTTGGACTATTGTTTTTTGGTCGTGCAATTCCTTTGAATGATTGTCCTGTTGCCAGAATTGATTTATCGTATTATTTGAATTCCATTTCCCTTCCTCAGCAAAAGCCCATAAGAGCCATTTCTTTCAACTTTCCCTAGGGTTGCGGAATTTGTATTTGAGGCTCATAAGGCAAAGATATGAATAAATTGAGAAGATGAAAAACCAAAGCACAAGTTCCCATGACATATGGTTTTTTCAGACTTGCACAAGTTGGGTTGGGAAGTAAGCAGTAGGCAATTTACAAACTACCTACTGCCAACTTTTTCAATTGCCCAAAGTAGCGACCATAACCGCCTTAATGGTATGCAATCTGTTTTCGGCTTCATCGAAAACCAAGGAGGCTTCCGATTCGAAAACCTCTTCGGTCACTTCCATGGCATCAACACCAAACTTCTCAAAAATATCAGCACCCACTTTGGTATCGGTATTATGGAATGCGGGGAGGCAATGTAGGAACTTTATGTTCGGGTTGCCGGTTTTTTTCATCAGTTCGGCATTCACCTGATAGGGCATCATCTCCTTGATCCGCGATTCCCATTTTTCGGCAGCCTCGCCCATGGAGAGCCAAACATCGGTATAGATAAAATCAACGCCTTTCACACCTTCGTCCACATTATCGGTAATTGTGATCTTTGCACCGGTTTCTTTTGCAATCTCATTGCATTGGGCCACCAGTTCATCATCGGGAAAACCTGATTTTGGGGCCACCCCTCGGAAATCCATTCCCATTTTTGCGGCGCCCACCATCAAGGAGTTCCCCATATTGTTACGTGCATCGCCCATATAGGCAAATGAGATTTTATTGATGGGTTTGTCCGAATTCTCGATCATGGTCAGGAAATCGGCAAGTATCTGTGTTGGGTGGAATTCATTTGTCAAACCGTTCCATACGGGAACCCCGGCATAAGCACCAAGGTCTTCAACAATTTCTTGTCCGAAGCCGCGGTATTCGATCCCATCGTACATCCTGCCAAGGACACGGGCAGTGTCTTTCATGGTTTCCTTTTGCCCGATTTGCGAACCGGAAGGACCGAGATAAGTCACATGAGCCCCCTGGTCAAGGGCGGCAACTTCAAATGCACAACGCGTACGGGTAGAGGCTTTTTCAAAGATAAGGGCAATATTTTTCCCTGTTAGCATCGGTTGCTCCGTACCGGCATATTTCGCCCTTTTCAAATCCCTTGAAAGGTCGAGTAAAAAGTGGATTTCCTTTGGTGTAAAATCCAAAAGCTTCAGGTAATTCCTGTTTTTTAAATTGTAGGCCATTTTTTTATGTTTTACTTTAATTAATTTGTTTTCCTATTTCTTCAATAAAACTTTTCACTTCTTCTATCAGTGGTTTTACAACTTTCTCATCATAATCATATAAATCCCCATAATCACCTTTTTGCCTAAGATCAAACAACTTCGTAAAAAGCTTCCCATATGTTCTATCAATTATACCGGTTTTTATAAAATGTAATCCGAATTGACTTCTTGCCCCATCATGGGAATGCGTTTTAATTTCATTTTTTAGCAATAAAGCAATCACTGCATAAAAACATGAATAGTACAATCTGTTTACAACGGTATTCCACTTTCCTTTCTCAGCAAGTATCAATGCATCATCAAAGGAATCTTCTGAACGATGAAACCGGTATTTAATGTAATCATCCCTATTGTTTATGGTCATAATCGAATCCCTTCTTTCTTTATGTTTTCATATAAAGGGGAATATTTCATTGCACTCGACCAATAATCCTTTGGGTAAATAAATATCGAAATAATTTGTCCCGTATCAATTTCAATATCGTAAAGATCATCTCTGAACATATCCTCAATTTTATTTGTAACTTCATCTGAATCAACAAGAATAAGGATATCCCAATCTGAATCAGATCGAAAATCGCCCCTAGCGCGTGAACCAAACAAAAAAGCTTCGGCCAGCGGGTCATTTTTATGGATAGTTTCTTTTATCCTGCTATGTACGTTATCTTTATCCATTTAAAATTCCAATTATCCCAAATTACAAATAATTAAATAAACACAATCCTTGTCCCACCATCATCCACACCGAGCAAAGTGGTTTTGGTGATAATGGCATCTTTTCCGGTGTTTTCCACAAAATCAATGGCGGCCCTGATTTTAGGTGCCATGCTCCCTTCGGTAAACTGTCCTTCTTCCAGGTATTTTTTTGCCTCGGCGATGTTCATCCTGTCGATGGTTTTTTCCTGAGGTGTATTAAAATCAAGGCAAACCTTGGGCACATCTGTAAGGATAAAAAGCCTATCGGCATTGATTTGTTTTGCCAACAATGCCGAAGCCAAATCTTTGTCGATAACAGCATCTATCCCCTGCATTTTATTGGGCTCCACATAAAAAGCCGGAATTCCACCACCGCCCACGGCAATAACGATTTGTCCGTTGCGCGCAAGGTGCTCAATGGATTTCTTATTGCTGATAACAAGCGGTTTTGGCGAAGCCACCACCTTGCGCCAACCATTCCCTTTTGGGTCTTCGGCAAAAACAGAATCCGATCCTGCCATGATCTTATCGGCCTCCTCTTTGGTGTAATAGGGTCCGATGGGCTTAACCGGTTTTTTAAATGCAGGGTCGTCCTTGTTTACCAAAACCTGTGTGATGATCGTCATGATATCGCGGTCCATATCATTTGCTTCCAGTACATTTCTTAATTGCTGCTCAAGCATATATCCTATTGAACCTTGCGAATAGGCCACGCAAACATCCAGGGGCATTGAGGGTAGCCCAAACAATTTCTGGCCGGCCTGATCGGCCAACAATATATTGCCAACCTGTGGGCCATTGCCGTGCGTTAGGACAACATCATAGTCACGGTTCAATAAGTTCAGCAGGTTTTTACTTGCCTCATAGGCATTCCTTTCCTGCTCCTCAACGGTTCCTTTTTGTCCGGCAATAATCAGGGCATTTCCCCCAAAAGCCACTACAGCAAGTTTTTTCATATGTCTTCGTTTTATTTTGGCGCAAAGCTATAAAATATTGTACTAACAAAGTATTGGGCAATCAATAAAAAATAATAAAAGAAAACGATTTTACAGTCCCCTAAAACCAACAGACCACCCACCTAGTTTATAACCAATTTAAATTAATTTCTAAATTGGAAATTTTTATCCGCACTTCCATTTTTGTTCAATTAATTTTATCTAATTTCGTCCTCAAAATCACAGTACAAACTTTTTAATAGAACGGCAAATGGCAAAAGTTAAAGGAGATATTGTTGTTGACACAGAAAAGTGTAAAGGTTGCGAGGTATGCATCGATGCCTGCCCGACCCATACAATAGCTATGTCGGAAGATGTAAACGGCAAGGGATACCATTACATGCAAAACATTTATGATGCGTGTACCGGTTGCACGAATTGTGCAATAGTATGTCCCGATGGAGTGATAACGGTTTACAGAATCAAAGTTTAATTGAGTTAAAACAAGAAATCAATATGGAAAAAGAGCTCAGATTAATGAAAGGGAATGAGGCATTCGCAGAAGCCGTCATTCGTGCAGGGGCCGATGGCTATTTTGGATATCCCATCACCCCGCAATCAGAAGTCATGGAGTACCTCATGGCCCAAAAGCCGGAAGAACAGACCGGGATGATCGTGTTGCAGGCCGAAAGTGAAGTGGCCTCCATCAATATGTTATATGGTGGTGCCGGATGTGGGAAAAGGGTATTGACCTCCTCGTCAAGCCCCGGTATAAGTTTAATGCAGGAAGGGCTTTCCTATCTTGCAGGTGCCGAACTCCCTTGCCTGATCATGAACGCCGCACGTGGAGGACCAGGTTTGGGGACCATCCAACCCGGTCAAGCCGATTATTTTCAATCAGTTAAAGGTGGCGGGCACGGGGACTACAGGATAATTGTCATTGCCCCTGCTTCGGTTCAGGAAATGTACGATTCAGCTAAAATCGGTTTCGACCTTGCCTTTAAATACCGTACACCTGTTTTGGTTTTGACCGATGGTGCAACCGGGCAAATGATGGAAAAAGTGTATATCGGCGAGCAACACCCCCGTTTGACCGAAGAAGAAATAAAAGAAAAATACCCCTGGGCCACTACGGGAAAATCAGGTGGACGGGAACGGAACATTATCACCTCGCTCGACCTTGACCCATACAGGCACGAAAGACACAACATAAAACTTCAGGAAAAATATAAAACAATTGAAGAAAATGAGGTTGTTTTCGAGGAAATCAACATAGAAGATGCCGATTATGCAATCGTTGCTTACGGAACTACTTCAAGGATATGTCAGAAAACCATGCAACTTGCGCGCGAAAAAGGGATCAAGCTCGGGATATTCCGTTTGATCAGTTTGTGGCCGTTCCCTAAAAAGGAAATCCGTGAACTCTCGAAAAAAGTCAAGGGGATATTATGTGTTGAAATGAGCGCAGGGCAAATGATCGAAGATGTCCGGCTCAATTCAGTTGACGGCGCACATATTCAGCATTATGGAAGAATGGGAGGCGTTATCCCAAGCCCAACGGAGATATTCGATTTTTTTGAAAAGAATTACATTAAAGACTAATGACCATGGACGGAACTATAACAAAAGAAGCTATATTCAAACCCGAAAATATCGTTTACAAAAAAACGAGCCTGATGACCGACAACATATTGAGCTATTGTCCGGGCTGTGGGCACGGAACGGCACATCGCCTGATAATGGAAGTAATCGACGAAATGGGATTGGAATCGGAAACCATAGGTATTGCCCCGGTAGGCTGTTCGGTACTTGCCTATGAATTCATGAACGTCGACATGCAGCAAGCTGCCCATGGAAGGGCCCCTGCGCACGCAACTGCGATAAAGCGATTGATGCCGCACAAAACCGTTTTCGCTTATCAGGGCGATGGCGACCTTGCTGCAATTGGGACAGCCGAAACAATTCACGCTTGTAACCGCGGCGAAAATTTCACAACATTTTTTATCAACAATGGGATTTATGGGATGACGGGTGGCCAAATGGCACCTACTACCCTCCCGGGCATGAAATCTTCAACCTCGCCTTATGGAAGGGACTTGAAATCGATGGGGCACCCGATCAAAATGACCGAACTGGTAGCCCAGCTCCCAGGGACATATTACGTTACACGTCAGGCTGTCCATACACCAGCTGCGGTACGGAAAGCCAAAAAGGCAATCAGGAAAGCCATCGAAATACAACAAATGAATGTTGGCCTTTCGTTTGTCGAAATCGTTTCAAATTGCAACTCCGGCTGGAAGATGGCACCCGTACAGTCCAATCATTGGATGGAAGAAAACATGTTCCCGTTTTATCCATTGGGAGACATTAAAGTGGACGGAAAACTAATTGAGAAGAAATAGATGCCCTTATTAATAGATGCCCTTATTATAAGCGAGGATTTCACAAAATGAAATCAAGGAGACAAGGCGATATGGGGTCAGGCGAGACAATGCGATAAGGTACATTGAATCATTAAGGCATTGAATCATCGATACACAAAAAACATTAAACGAACGAGAAACAATATTATCATGACAGAAGAAATAATTATTGCAGGATTTGGAGGACAGGGAGTACTTTCCATGGGGAAAATTTTAGCTTACTCAGGTATTATGCAAGACCAGGAAGTTAGCTGGATGCCTTCATACGGGCCCGAAATGAGAGGTGGAACGGCAAACGTCACGGTTATTTTGAGCGATGAACGGATAAGTTCCCCGATCCTCACCCACTATGACACCGCAATCATCTTGAACCAACAGTCAATGGATAAATTTGAATCTTCCGTAAAACCCGGTGGAATTCTTCTTTATGACCCAAATGGCATATCGCACCATCCCGAACGGACCGACATAAACATTTATCAGGTGGAGGCCAATGCAGAAGCTGCCAAATTGGGGTTGATGAAGATTTTCAATATGATTGTCCTGGGTGGATATATGAAGGTGAAACCGGTTGTGAAACTTGAAAATGTAATCAAGGGCCTGAAAAAATCCCTTCCCGAAAGGTACCACCATATGATACCGGATAACGAAAGGGCCATCACGACCGGAATGGGAATCGTGAAACAAATTAGGGAAGTTTAAAAAAACTTGTTTTTCAATAACATAAAGCCTTCGGATTTTAATAATCCGGAGGTTTTTTTGTTGTTCACAGAAAAGTTTATTATTTTTGCGTAACATAATCCTTTCAGGCCCATCAGGATATTTGTCAACCATCTAAACTTTATTCAAATGAAAAAGAACGCAGCGTTTTTACTAATGGCAGCAATTGCCTATTTTCCCATTTATGCACAGGAATGGGTACAAACAATCGGAACACCTGAAGGGGGAGGTATTACCGAAATGGTGATCAATCCAGATAATGGTTATATCTATGTTACAACTGCTTCATTTGACTGGCCCAATGGGGATAATGGCGGCATCAGGCGCTCGACCGACGATGGCAATACCTGGGAAAACCTTATGGATGTTTACAATGGCAGGACGATTACCCTTGCTGCGGACAACAACCTTTATGCGAGTGTCTGGGACTACCCCGCCCAGGAAGCACTTTACCGTTACACAAATGATGGCAATCTTTGGGAAGTGCTCACTTTTATCCCTACGGGAAACAATATATTTTCAACAACTGTGAGCATAAGCACCAATCCCAATACAATTTTTGCGGGTACTCGTACCGGGGTTTTCAGATCACTTGACAATGGTTCTACGTGGAATTACGCAAATAACGGCATGCCTTCCGATTCCTGGGTAAGGGATATCGAGGTGGATTCTTCAGGGATCGTAGTGGCTGCCACAACACATGGTTTGTTTTCTTCGGACGACAATGGCAACACCTGGGTGCAGGCTACGGGTGGTGGAATTGAAAACGATACCATAACTAAGTTGTTTTTTGATTACCCACTTAATGGCAAAAATGGCAATACAAGGTTATTGGCCGGGGGGAACAATGGGAACATTTACGGGTCTTATGCCGAATCCAAATATCTTTCTGTGGCTCTTATGGCAATCTTTGGAGATGGGGAAACCACAGCTTTCTATGTCCTTGCAGATTTTAATAATAAAATCCATGGAGTTTCAAGCTGGCCGAAAGGAACCCAACCAGGAGGTTTTAGAACCTCAATGGACGATGGCAATACATGGCAGGAAACCAATAATGGCCTGCCAAATCCAGCACAAACTTCTGCTCTTGCGGGCAAATCCCCACAAAAAAAAGCAAAAACAGACTGGGACCCAACCTTCTATTGTGGCCTGTACCAAAACATGAACGGAGGTGCCAAAGTTTATAAGATATCGTTCGATTCCACGTTTTTTACTGCCGTTGAAAACCGGGAATTATCCGGGATAACATTTGAGGTGCCCCAAAACCATCCCAACCCATTTTCGGGCAAAACCGAAATTGATTATTACCTCCCAACTTCAGGGAAAGTAAGCCTAAAAGTATTTTCTGCTGACGGAAAACTCATTGAAACCCTTACCAACTCAAAGCATCAAAAGGGGAGTTATAAAATAACCTGGGGGCCTGAAGATCATTCAAGGGGAGTTTATTTTTATTCTTTGAAATTTGGTGACAAGCAGATAATTAAAAAGATGATTGTTCTGGATTAGTGAAAGATACGAACCATGGCTTTGTCTATGACAAATGTTCAGGGGATTTCCATTAAGGTCCAACTATACTGTTTTCCCTTGACCCATTTCATACCTTGCCTAGTCGGGAAAATGCAATTACGTTATTTGCGAAGTCCCGGAAACCTCTTTAAGGCCCGGAGAATTAAAGCGAAATTGCTCGATTCGGTAAGCCAAAATAAAGCTAACAAGTCTATTTCCAATTGTTGGTTTTGAGGGCAAACATGTGCAAAGGGATAAATCATGTAACTTTTTTTGACATGGCCGCTTTTTTTTTGTATTTTTAGGAACTCTTTTAAAGTCGAACCTTAAAATCCAAAGATTATGGAATACTTATGCCCCCATTGCCACGGACACCTCAAGCTTGAAGGTTGTGTCGTTTTCTCGGTAAAAACATCTGGTGGAAAACGCGGCCTTATTTCCCTACATTCCGATATTGGGAACTATTCGGTCAAAAAACATCCCGATTTTCATTTTAAGGAGGGCGATCGCCTTGATTTCTTCTGCCCGGTCTGTAATGCCAAACTGGCTTCGAACACCCACGACAAACTTGCCAGGATAATAATGATCGATGACAACAACAATGAATTTGAAGTCCTTTTTTCACAAGTTGCCGGTGAAAAAAGCACTTTTAAAATCGTTGGGGAAACCATGGAAATTTATGGAGATGACTCAGCCGAATATTTGGACTTTGTTAATTTGTCAATGAACTTTTAATTGGTTTTTTTGTTCCTAAAGTCCCAACTCAACTGATCGATGTTCTCCCTCTTTCAAAGCAGGGGCCTATATTCTATATTTCAATTTCAAAAACTAAAAAAATTATGCGGTATCCTTTCATCTTATTGATTTCGTTTGGTTTCCTGTTTTCCTTTTCAAGCTGTACCAATAATTCCAGTCAAATTTCAGAGCCCACCATGGAGGAAATCGCGATCATAAAACCCATCGGCGACCAAATAGCGGGCAACTTGGTTAAAGAGCTCCAAAGTGAACTGAAAGCAGCCATTAAAAATGGTGGTTTTGAAGAGGCCGTGAACGTTTGCAATCTGCGTGCAGCGCCCATTACAAAAATCATTTCGGAAACGACCAATCGGAAGGTGGCCATAAAACGGACAAGCAATAAATACCGTAACCCGATGAATGCCCCTGACAAATTCGAGAAAAAGGCACTTGCATATTTTGAAGGCTTGAGCAATTCCGGCAAGCCCCTCCCCTACTATTATATCCAGAAACTGGGGTCAGGGAACTCGTTGGTCTTTAATTATTACAAACCCATGAAAACCAGCAGCAATTGCCTGATATGCCATGGCGATCCAAAAAAAATAAAACCAGATATTCTAAACAGTATTTCCAAACTCTACCCAAACGATAAAGCCACGGGTTACAAAGAAAATGATTTCAGGGGTTTGATACGGATTACGATAGGGAATTAGTATCCTGTCTTCTTTACAACCCATACTGAAGAGTAGCTGAAAGCACTGAATTATATTGCCCTGCGTTTAAACGATCCGTAGCCCCGGAAGAATGGTCCCTGACCGGGAGCAAGGAATTCGAATACCTTATATTGATGCGCAGGTTCTCTATAAGTGTATAGTAACCACCGATATGCCAGCTAAAATCTGTCCGGTTAAACTCCCCTCCACTTATTGTCGTGGTTTCATTGGCCTCCTCATAGGAACCTACCAATACACCAAGCGAAAGCCCGCCCTCAAGGGTTCCGTTCTTTGAAAAATCATATTTGTAGCTCACAGGTATTTCAATATAATTCAAACGGAGCAAATAGGTAGAATAATCATTCTTCTTGGCATTGGGGTTTTTGCGGCTCCCTTTTTGGATAAAATCAAGTTCCATTTGCAAAGAGGACCTTTCAGAAAAATTCCGGTTGACATAAGCACCAAGGTACAGCCCGACTTTATTAAATCCCGATAAGTTGTCGCCCGAAATTTGCGTTGTGGAAATCCCCCCAAGTGCGCCCCCATGAAAGTCCTGGGATATGGCCGAAAAACCGGTTGCGGTCAAAGCCAAAAAGAGAAGTAAATATTTGTTTTTCATTTTGTATTTCTTTTTAATATTCAGGACAATTTATAATTATTGCACAAATCTAATCAATTTTAAACAGAAAAGCCACCTTTACCTGTTTTCCCTAAAATAACCAAAAACAACCTCCCCCTTCGATTTCCCGATCACGGCCTGCAATTCCTCCAGGCCGGCCTTCTTTATGTTCTTCACCGATTTGAATTTCCACAAAAGTTTTTGGGCATTGGAATATCCGATCCCATCAATTTCGGTCAACACGGATTTGATCGTCCCTTTTTCCCTTTTTTTACGGTGATGTGCAATCCCAAAACGGTGGGCCTCATCGCGCAAATACTGGATCAGCTTCAAGGATTCCGATTTTTTATCGAGATAAAGCGGCAAAGAATCGCCGGGATAATAAATCTCCTCCAATCTTTTTGCAATACCGATAATTGTTATCTTTCCCCGCAGATCCAGTTTTTCCAGGCTTGAAATGGCCGAGTTCAATTGCCCTTTTCCGCCATCAACGATTATCAACTGGGGCAATGGCCTCTTTTCGTCAAGCAATCGTTTGTACCTTCGGTAAACCACTTCTTCCATCGAAGCAAAATCATCCGGGCCTTCCACGGTCTTGATATTGAAATGGCGGTAATCTTTTTTGGAGGGTTTTCCATTTCGGAAACAAACCATGGCGGCCACCGGATAACCCCCCTGGAAATTGGAATTGTCAAAACACTCGATATGCCGGGGTTCCTCATTCATCCGTAAGTCCTTCATCATGCGTGCCATTATGCGGTTGGCATGCCTTTCCGGGTCAATGAGTTCAATACGTCGGTTTTTCTCCAATACATAAAATTTACAGTTTCGTTCCGAGAGATCGAGCAATTGCTTTTTGTCACCCCTTTGGGGAACCGTGAATTTCACATCGGGAAATCCTGTTTTCAGCTCGATAGGCAAAATTATTTCCGGGGCGTTGCTTTCAAAACGCTGGCGCAAATCCAAAATGGCAAGGGAAAGCATTTCCTCTGCCGTCTCGTCCAGTTTCTTTTTCAGTTCTACCGTATGCGACTGCACAATGGCCCCGTTTATCACTTTGATGAAATTCACGTAGCCATTGCCATCATCGGTAATTATGGAAAACACGTCCATATTTTCGATCCGGGGGTTCACCACAGTTGACTTGCTTTGGTATTTTTCGAGAAGCCCGATCTTTTCTTTCACCACTTGTGCCTTTTCAAACTGCATTTCCTCGGCATAAACCTTCATCAAATCCTTTAACTGCCTTATGACCGAGTGGATATTCCCTTTGATGACATCTTTTATTTCAGCAATGGACGCATCATAATCTTCCTTGGTTTGCAAACCCTCACAAGGCCCTTTGCAATTCCCAATGTGGTATTCGAGGCACACCTTAAATTTTCCTTTTGCGATATTGGCAGGGGAAAGGTTCAGCTTGCAATTTCGCAATGGATGTAACTGCTTTACCAAATCAAGGAGCATGTTCATCATTTTTACCGAGGCATAAGGCCCGAAATAAAGCGAGCCATCACGGACGACATGCCGTGTGGAAAAAATACGTGGGAAAGCTTCGTTTTTGATGCATATCCAGGGAAAGGTCTTATCATCCTTGAGCATGATATTGTACCGGGGCTGATATTTCTTTATCAGGTTGTTTTCCAGCAAAAGGGCATCCAATTCGGTATCGACCACAATATGCTTTATATCCTCGATCTTCATGACCAGCACCCTGAGCTTCCCGCTCATGCTTTTTTCTTTATTGAAATAGGAAGAAACCCTTTTCTTCAGGTTTTTAGCTTTTCCAACATAAATGATTTTCCCGGTTTTGTCGTAAAACTGGTAAATCCCGGGCAAACCGGGAAGGGTTTTCAAGATTGCCTGAAGTTTTGCTTTTACCTGTGTATCTGTTTTCAAAATAATTTTCCATTTGGATTTTCAAAAATAAAATAATGTTCGTACATTAGCCAAATAAATTTGCCATGATACTTTTTTAATTAAGCCAGTAATTTGTTTATGCCCCCGGAATCCACAAATCGAATTTCCTTAAAATCCCTAAACCTAACACCAGAAGATCTTCAGTTCACAAGTCCTTCGGGAAAATACAGGGTGAAGTTCGAACATATCGAAGATGCGATTTTCAAAACCACCATAGATGGTTATTATGACATTGAAGCTTTTCACGGCCATATTGCCATTACGGATAAAATCCTTAAAGCTGTTGAAAAAAACCACCCGGGCAAAATAGTGTATTTTATTGAAGACGCAACAAATCTTAGATGGTTGACACCCGAGGCAAGAAAGGCCTCTATTCTTAAATACAGGTAATGGAAACACCACGGCGGGTCTTTCGTGTATGGGGCCAATAAATTTCTTTTTTCTTTAAACAAGTTAGTTTCATCAACTGACTATGTCCGGAATTTCCATTTTGTGGCTTCCGAAAAAGATGCCCTCAAAAAAATACGGAACACGATCACCGATCAACCAAAATTCGACAATATACAATTGACCACATCCCAACAAGCCAGTTTCGACCTGTTTGACAAAATTTGGGAAGAAAAGAAAGAAACAATTACAATAGAAGGCAAAACATACAGGGTACTGAACAAAGATTCATGGGAACACAATTCGGGGAACGGGAGTTTTTCATTCAGGTGCTCGCTTATCGAAGGGAATATCTTTTTCATGAAGTTGTCGGGTTTCCAAAACCAATTGGACGTTGACCGGGTTTACGAAATCGCGCACAGTATTATAGATGAGTTTGGTTTTAACAAAACCGACAACAAAATATTCAGCGTGGGCGACCTGCGGGACATGAAAGGGATTTCGTTGAGGGCACGGAACAGGAACACAAAACACGAAGTTGAATTCAGGGATTATTCCAATATTTTCATCACCGTCCCGTCACCGGTAATGAAAGTACTGATAAAAATACACCGGATCTTGTTCCCTTCGCAATACACTGTATGGAGGGTTGCAGACTCCATAGACGAAGCATTGGGTTTTATCATAAGGAAACACGGCATTGAAGGGCAAGACCTGTTCCTGAAATATGACGATGCGACCAAACTAACCAAAACGGTTTCGTTGCCACGAAGCAAAAAAGAGCTTCGGGCATTGGCCATGAGCCAACACGAAACCATCACCAGCCTTAAAAAGGAAAGGGCCGATACCATAGAAATGATCTTTAAGTCCATTGGGAAAATATCATCGGGCGAATCCTATTCCTATGCCCAGCCGGAAATCGACATTTCAAACAGTAAGATCGACAAGGAGATTTTTTCTGCCATCAACCTCCTTTGGGAAGATTTCACGGAAATAATGAAAGAAAAGGAAACAGCCCACCTTGCCCGTATCGAAAGCGACCAGAGGTTCAGGCTATTGATAAACTCGGTTCCCAACATTGCTATCCAGGGCTACACCACAGAAGGCAAAGTGGTTTTTTGGAATGATGCGAGCACAAAAGTTTATGGATATAAACGGGAAGATGCCCTTGGCAAACATCTCGGCGACCTGATTATACCGGACAATACAAAAACCAAATTCGAGAAATCACTTGAAAACGCTAAAAGCGCAAAAACCTCCGGGGAACTTTCGGCGCCCGAAGAATTAATACTGAAAAACAACAAAGGGGAAGAAGTACATGTTTTCTCCCTCCATACAATTGTACGAACAGATAAGCTCGAACCCATTGTTTATTGCCTTGATTTTGATTTATCGGAAAGGAAAAAAGTGGAGGAAAAACTCAGGGAAGCCCAAAACAATTTGGAAAAGAGGGTTGAAGAACGTACTGCCGAATTGGTTATCGCAAAAGAAAAAGCAGAAGAATCCGACCGCCTGAAAACCGCTTTCCTGGCAAATATGTCGCATGAAATACGTACGCCCCTAAATGCCATAATGGGGTTTTCGGGGCTGCTTTCCCCTAAGCTCGGAGAAGATGTATCGAACAACTACATCCACATCATCAACAATAGCGGGCTTCAATTGCTCAATATCATCAATGACATTATCGATATTGCAAAAATAGAGGCCGGTCAGATCAACATTGAAGTTTCGGAATGCCGGGTAAATTGCTTCCTGAAAGAACTGCTTACGTCAAAAGAACAAAAGCTGATCGAAGAAAAAACCGACAGTAAAGAGATCAAATTAATTATTGATAACGGAGATGAGAATTTCACCATACAAACCGACCCGACACGCCTAAAGCAGGTAATGACCAATCTCGTGAACAATGCCATAAAATTCACGGAACGGGGCAAGATCGAATTTGGATATTATATGCCCGGGAATACCAACAATGATAAAGCCCAAGCAAATGAAATCCTGTTCTTCGTCAAAGATACCGGGATTGGGATTAAAAAGAGCGAACAGGAATTTATTTTTGAGCGATTCAGGCAAGTGGAAAACAG
>JAJRTT010000332.1 GCA_024278155.1 Bacteroidota bacterium
AGTAAACTGCTTTACGCTTTCGGTCATAGGATCAAGACAGTTCAAACCTTTATTGGTAGTCCCTACCCAGATTTCACCATCCATATCCTCTGCAATGCACTTAATTAAATGTGAAGATAGATAATTGTTCCGATCAACAGTTACAAGACTAAATTCCTCCCTTGCTATATTGAATTTACAAAGCCCCTTTTCAGTTCCAAGCCAAAGTTCTTCAGGCCCGGTCGTAGCTAACGACCAAACCGTATCGCTGATCAAACCATTTTTGTCACTCTTCGAAAAATGCTGAATTACCTTGTTATCATTTATTTTGAAAAGCCCATTATAGGTTCCGATCCATTTGTTGTTATCGGTATCAATTATTTTACATAGCAGGGTGTCAACTTTAAACTTATTGTTAAGAAATGATAATTCCCCGGCATTTTGCATTTTGGCACTGGGCATATATTTCACCGGTAAAATTGAGACATATGGATTGGATTGCTTGCGATAAACACCCTTGTTTGTCCTGAACCAAACATCCCCATTTTTACCACTATAGATATCAAAAATCTGATTAAAACCGAAGGATGAATACCTATCCTTAAGATGACAAGCAGCTTTTTCTGTTTTGGGGTTTATACTGAAAAATACGTGTTGATTTTGTAATCCAATCCATAGTTCCTTCCCATCAAATACAAGGTTTTTAACCGGGACAACTGTAAAACTTTGTTTTAGTTGATAGGTCTTGTCCTTAAAAACCCCTCTTTTTTTATCAAACTGGAACAATCCCTGGGCGCCCCATAACCCTATCCAGTAATTCCCTTTACTGTCCTCAAAAACAGCATTGTACCAATCGGCTTTCAGTGAATTTCTTAAAAAAGAATACGATTTTGTTTTCAATGAATTGGGGTCGATGATATTAAACCCCCTCCCCGACCATTGGCCTGCCCATACATCGCCTTCACTGTCCTGCATCAAAACAGAAATTTTATTTGAGTTCAGCTTATCCTGTCCTTTACCGGAACTATTGAGGTTTGATTTTTTGGTAAATTGTTCGGTCATGCGATCAATCCCCGCATTATCGGTCCCGACCCAGATTTCACCTGAGCTAAGTTGTACAATTGAAGTTACATTGGATGAAACCAATGTTTGTTCATCACCGGGAATGTGATAAATATGCTTGAACTTGTTTTTTGAAGGCCTGTAAACACTAATTCCATCAATTGTACCGATCCATATATTCTGTGAACGATCGATAAATATTTTGTTCACATGGTAATGGATCAAGGAACGGGGATTATTATCATCCTTGTTCATAAGCGTAAACGAATGGTTTGAAAAATCAAACATATAGATTCCGGCACCTGTCCCGAACCAAAGTCTATTGTCCCCATCTTCCACAACCGTAAAAGTTGAAATGGGAAGTTCCTTATTGAAAAATCCGGATTTTGTGTTCAAAGTGTAAAGCCCATCAATACCCCCGACCCACATTGTGTTTTTTGAATCAAGGAAATACATTGCCACATCATTTTCCCGCTTTTTGGTTATATCGTCCTCATCTTCCAGATATTGATAAAAGCCACCTGTTTCAGGATTGAATTTATAAATACCCATAAAACGCCCCCCCAACCAAAGCATTCCATTTTTATCCTTATACAAATCATGGTAGAAATAGGTGTTCACCATAGAGGGGCGCTTGTGGTGATAAACAATTGATTTTTTACTGAGTGAGTTATACTTTATCAAATCGCCCTTTGCCGTCTCAACCCAGATTACATGGTTTCCATCAGGTAGGATAGCCCTTACGTAATCATTCATCGGCATGAACCCACCTGATTGGTCTTTAAAATAAACCCTTTCAAAAACATTAAGCTCCCTGTTGAATTTGTTAAGCCCTTTTTGGGTCCCAACCCAGAGGTTTCCCTCCGAATCCTCTTTAACACATGAAACCAAATCATCGGCAATGGAAGTGGAATCTTCGACATTGTGCGTGTATTGTCTTATTTTATGGCCATCGTAGCGGTTAAGCCCTTCAGTTGTGGCAATCCAAATAAAACCCTGTTTATCCTGTAAAATATCGAGTACATAATTGCTGGTCAATCCGTTTTTCTTGGTCAGATGGTCAAACTTCCTATAAGGGTCTTCTGTGACTGTGGGCTGAACAGAATTGGGGGAAACCGGATCAATACCTGCCCCCGTCAAGATTTCGTGGGCCGAAAGGTTCAGAAAAGAAAAAAAGACGAGAAGGGAAAAACAAACATTTTTCCGCCCAATCCCCCGTAAGACAACCTCCGCATTGACCATTCGCAAATGTATAAAAAGCTATCTTTCAATACGTAAAAAGCAGAAAAATGTTTTCACAAAAAATGCCCTATACAAATGATATAGGGCATTTGGAAATATCCATATGTCACCTGGGTCTATTTGGGGACCTGGCTTACATAGCCAATATTGTTCTTTGGTGGAACCTGTCCCCCACCGTTCAGGTTTATTTTCCAATAATCGGTTTCATCCGTATTTTGAACCACGCTGTTCATGTTAAAATCACCACCCTTATACCCTGAACTGCCAAGATCGGGCTTCCAAACAGAGGTTTCATCGTCATTGCCAATTATCCCGGTCCCGTTACCATCGCCGGCAACCATTCCCCAGACATCCGTGGCCAATTCCTTATAACCATTTACCCCACCCAAGACCTGATCGGAACCAGTCGTAAAATCATAAGTGTAGATCCCGTCTGTTTTCGTCAACTCATAGTTTGAAATAACCCCGAGGTGGCTACGGTGGAAAATCACTGCCCAAAGTTTCTGAGCAATTGTTGCATCGAAGGAAATAGGGCCAATTCCATCC
>JAJRTT010000333.1 GCA_024278155.1 Bacteroidota bacterium
CCGTGGTCGTGCCCGATTCAATAATCGAACACAAGGTTGTTTCGGAAAACCTAAAAACCGCTAATTTGAAAATTGATAGCTTAGAAATCAACAGTTGGAGGGCAATTACTTCATTTTCCATCTTCCCCAACCCCTCCCCCGGCCTTTTCACCCTCCGTTTCGATGATGGCGAAAGTTCCGGCTTTGCCGTTGAAATAACAAACATGATGGGCAATGTGGTTTACAAAAAGGGGAATGTGCAGATGGGCAATACCGCTGTTGATATCAGTGACCGGCCCAAAGGGGTTTACTTTGTAAAGGTACTGGCGGGCGGCAAGGTATATTCGGAGAAGGTGGTGGTGGAGTGATATTGCCCACCTTTTCTTGTTGGTGAAAACAACAACAATAGGCAAGTGAACAAGAGTTTCTATTTAACGTTGACTTGGCACCAGGGATCATTTCGATGAAAAAGAGGCATAGCAATCCATGATCGCAACATACAATTCATAGTCGGTGGAATTGACTATAAACTCTGGTTCCAAATTGCAAAATTCCCTGAGTTTTCCCACCGCTTCCTTTTCTACCAATCCGGTTGCCCGCATGATCAGCGAATCGCTCAAACGTGCTTCGGCCATTTTCTCGATTTTCTCCCGTGCCAAAACCTGCCGGTACTTCTTTTTCATTTTTGCTTTATGGCTAACGGCATCATATATTTGTTGGGCGCCACCAAACGACAGCAAGTGCATCTCGCCGGGCCGGTAATTGTCCATATCTATTTCAATTTCAATGGGGACCATTTCGAGGTGCATGTCCACCTTGCGGGTCGTATCGACAATTTCGACCGTGAGCAAATCTTTCATCAGGGCTTCCGCATCCGATGGAAAAGGATAAATTACGGCACTCTTCAATAAAAGCGTATCCGTTTCCATCCGCACATTAAATTTAAAAGCCCCCCCTTTGATATCTGAAGGGACGGTAAACTCAAAGGTCTTAAAACCAAGAAAAGAGAAAAGCACCGTATCCTCTTCTTTCACCATGATACCGTATTTCCCTAAGCTGTTTGTGGTGGTGCCAATAAAAGAATTCCTGTCGATTACATGCACCCCGATCAATACCTTTCCCACCCCATCTGTCACCTTGCCCGATAGCACAATGCCCTCGTCTTCCTGTCCGGAAACATGGGAAAAAACGAAAAACAACGCAATGGTTATGAAATAAAGTTGCTTCAAAAAATAAAATTTGCCCAAAAGTAAAAATGATTGTTGTTTTGAAATGTTAAGAGAGGTTAACGAAACTTAAAAAAACGAAACATAATTGCTGCCAATCCGTTTTATAAAAAAAGAACCCGGTTTTTTTGGTTTGCGTTGCCAAAATATAGAATAATGAGAGCATCCTTACTGTTGGTTTTCATCATCGCTTTTTCAATTGTTTCTGCACAGGACGATAAAGGGGTGGAAATGCGCAAAAATGAGATAGCGACCGATTTAGCAATTTTTTCTTCTCCACTTAAAACAAATTATGGGTTTCAACTGGAAACTGCAGGGCTTTTGATTTTATACAGAAGGGTTTTGTTGCAATCAAGGGTATTAAGCTTAAGGGGAGAGTTTGGCTTAGGTGTTAAATATCCAACCGGGGAAAGTTCTTTCTTTTTAATACCCTACAACCTGTATATAAAAACCTACATTGGAAAAAGTTTCCATTCATTTGTTTCCGGCCTTGGGATCATGGGATTTGATGGATTGTCCTTTGTCCTTCCAATCGGTTATTCCTATCAATTTTCCCCTGGCATGGCATTTAACCTCAGTTTTAACACTGTTTTATGGGAGCATAAGGAGGGTTTCGACGAATCCTATTATGGATGGGCATGGGAGACTCCCAACATCAAACAATTTGTCCAATTTGGGTTTAGTTATGGTTTTTAAAGGAGAAAAAATGAAAACTATTTTCGTCATGTTCATTATTCTTTTCTTTCCGGCAAGGATATTCCCGCAAGGGGATAACGAAACAAAGACCAAGGACAACAACAATGTTTCCTTGAATGTTGATATATACTTTAGGGATTTCAAAGATGCATCCCCCCTCCACCTCAACACTTTTGCCCTGGTCGTAAACTATCAGCGAACAATTTTCACATCAGGCAGTTTTGGGATGTCGGGCGAAGTTGGAATTGGGATAAAATATCCTCATGGCAGTACCGAATTCATGCGCATCGACAAAACCGCAAACCTGTTTTTAAACGGAGACTACTTCAAGGGCCGACATAAGATCAATATTGGTTTTGGGGGTGTTAGTTCTTTTCAGGATGGATTGTGGGGAGCGGTTAAAATCAGGTACACCAATTTTGTTGAAGAAAACAAATTTGTGTTTGTGTCATTTAACCAAACAGTTTGGTATTCGGCGGGGCAAAGCAATAAAGATGAGACAAACAAATATCAAAGTATTTGGTTTTGGGATTCAAAGGCAAATGATTTTATCGTGAATTTGGGGGATGGGCCTGACTTTTTAGAAAACTTCGCCCAAAGGATGGTTTTCTAGGTACTTTCTAAAACAGCAAGTACAAGATTGGAAATTAAGTTACTATCAAAAGGATTCCCTTAAAATAAAAAAGCCTTCCATAGTGGAAGGCTTAACTGTGGGCGATATAGGATTCGAACCTATGACCCCTTGGGTGTAAACCAAGTGCTCTGAACCAACTGAGCTAATCGCCCTAAATATTTAAAGAACTTCGTTTTTCAAATAGGAGTGCAAAGATATATCAATTCCCAATATTTACAATAAAAAAACAAGAAATATTTCTTTCCCTTGATAAAGCATTAAAAACCCGCAAGATAAACAATATTAACAATTGTATGCCAATAAAAATAAATTCCCATGTTGACTGATATTCCCTTTCGTGCTACATTTGTAAACTTACATTGAATGCAAATTTTTTTCTATTGTGCGGAACCACTCAAAGCATATTCACATCAGGAACCTGCTAATTATATTGCTGATATATGCTATATCTTCTTGTAGTCCCACACGCCATTTGGAAAAAGGGCAAATCCACCTCACGGCCAATAAAGTAAAAATCACCAAGCCTGTAAAAGGGATAAGTGCCGATGATTTAAAAAGCCTGATCGAACAAAAGCCAAATTCCAAAACGTTGAACATTGTTTCTTTTAAGCTTTGGCTCCACAATATCAATAAAAAATGGGGGGAAGCCCCGGTAATCTTTGATGAGGGCATGGTTGCCGACAGCAAAGAAAAAATCACGAGGTACCTTAACAACAATGGGTATTTCAACTCCAGAATAACCTTTAACCCGGTACACCATAAAAGGAACAAGAAAAAACTGAAGGCAGAATACATTGTCACCCTGTCCGATCCATACCACTTGAAGAGCCTACAATACGAAATCCCCGATGATTCCATAAAAACATTGTACTTTATGGATACGGTACATTCCGTTTTACATACGGGCCAAATATACAATGCTGCCTTATTTGACAAGGAAAGGGACCGTATCGTAAGCGAGCTAAAGGACAACGGCTATTTTGGCTTCGACAAAAGTTTTATCACCTACACCATCGACAGCGCTTTAAATTCAAGGCAAATGGAGGTTACCCTCAACATCAAAAACATTGTCCTACCGCCGAATGCACCAGGTGAAATGCCAAAAGAGATAAGGCACAAAGTTTATTACATCAACGACATTATCGTTTATCCCGACTACAAGGTCTTCCTTTCAGATACAGCAAAAAACGACACCTTGATCGTGATACCCAAAGTCCAGACAAAATCGAACCCCTACAAGTTCATATATGACCCTCCTTTAAAGGTAAAGCCAAGTGTAATTTCACGGTCAATCTTCTTTGAAAGCGGGAAAAAGTACAATGCAACGGATGCCAGGCAAACATTTGAAAAACTGAACAACCTGCGGATGTACAAGTACATTGCACTGGATTACGCAGAGGTGAAAAACAACCCCAATACCGATTCCTTGAAAAACTACCTTGATTGTACGATGAAGCTTACCCGAAACCCGGTCAACGCTTATTCTGCAGAAGCGCAAGGCACCAACTCCGGTGGGGACCTGGGTCTCGGGGGTTATCTCACTTATCAGAACCGGAATATTTTCCGAGGGGCAGAAATCCTGGATGTAAGGTTGAAACTTGCGGTGGAAGCACAAAACCGCGGGCTTTCCGATCCCGAAAACGACAATACCTATTTTTTCTTTTTCAACACCCTGGAATATGGTATCGATGCGCGCTTAGAAATCCCTAAATTCCTTGCACCAGTACCACAAAGCAGGTTCTCCAGGTATTTCAGGCCAACCACAAATATAAATGCCGGGTATAACTTTCAGGACAGGCGCGAATATCTCAGGATCATTACCAACCTCTCCTTTGGCTACGAATGGTCCATGTCGAAATTCAAAAAGCACATCTTGACCCCTCTTGATTTGAACCTCATCAAGGTAAACACTACAGCCGCATTTGATTCCATCCTACAGGAAGAGTCACAAAGGTTCAGGGACCAATATACCGACAAGGTTATTTTCGCCTCCCGCTATACTTACATTTACAATAACCAACAAATCAACAAGACACGGAACTATCAGTTTTTCAGATGGGACATTGAATCGTCGGGCTTACTTTTGAACATGGCGGTAAATGCCAGCGGACAGCCCAAAAACGAAGAGGGTTTCAAAACAATTTTTGGGATAAGGTATTCACAATATGCGAAAACAAATGTTGATTTCAGGTATTACATCCCCATAAAAGATGAACACAGCCTGGCCTTTCGTACTTTTATGGGGATTGCCGTCCCGTATGGCAACTCAATCGACATCCCTTTTGAAAAGGGCTTTTATGGTGGTGGCTCCAACGGTCTGCGGGCATGGCAACTGAGATACCTTGGACCCGGGGCTTACCCAAACACCAACCCCAATATTGAACGGGTCGGGGATTTCCAGTTGGAAGGGAACTTTGAATACCGTTTCCCAATGTACAAGGTTTTATATGGCGCACTTTTCTTCGATATTGGAAATATCTGGATGTGGAATTCCTCGGAAACATTTCCCCAAGGAAAATTCAACGTGAATACATTTTTAGGGGAACTTGCCATGGACGCGGGATTGGGGCTCCGGTTAAATTTCTCCTATTTTATTTTCAGGGTGGATATTGCCCAACGAATCACCGATCCGGCATTTGACCCGGGACAAAGATTTGTGATTGGGAAATATAAATGGTTCAACCCGATATTCAACCTGGGGATTGGGTATCCTTTTTAAAAAAACATGATCCTACAACGAATATAGAGGAGAATAAAAATATAACAACATTACCGTTATTGCGAATGCTTCAATGCAAGAATAAAAAAAAACAAAGAACAACAGGAATACTGATTAGCAATTGCTTGTTACGGGTCGCTAGTTGCAGGTTATGCATTTTAAACACTGAAGCATTGTGCGTACATGTCCAACGCACAACACATAACTTGCAACTTTTTATTGCAGATAGATTTCCCAAAAAGCCTTTGTATTTATATTGGCGAGTTTGGTCTAAAAATCAAAAATCAATCAAAATGCCACTAAAACACAAATGCCATTGGTCGCCAAAGGCTTGCCGATGGCACGACACAAAACCCCACAAAAGCCTATATTACAGCAAAATAAATTTAGTGGGATTTGGTGGTTTCGAGCTTTTTTGGCAAAGTGCATCTTATTAGACCGCACTCATTGGTTCAAATTAATTATAAGCACTTTATATGTACCCTGACACCTTTGCGAATATCATTTTCAACAACTTTCCGTATCCGCCCACGGAAAACCAAAAAAGGCTCATACATGAACTTGCTGCCTTTTTGGAGGTAAGTGACAACAGTATTTATGTAGTGAAGGGATACGCCGGAACCGGGAAAACAACCATCGTGAGTGCTTTGGTCAATAGTCTTTCGGCCATCCATAAAAAATCGCTTTTGTTGGCTCCCACGGGAAGGGCGGCAAAAGTACTGGCTTCCTATTCGGGAAAACCGGCCTTTACGATCCATAAAAAAATCTATCGACTTTTAATGCAAGGTGACGGTTCTACCCATATGGCACTTGCAGAAAACAAAATGGCAAATGCGGTTATTATTGTGGATGAAGCTTCCATGATACCAGGTAATACAGCATCTCCTGACATGAGTATGTTTTCGGTCCGTAATCTCCTGGAAGACCTGATGGATTTTGTGAATAAAGGCAAAAACTGCCGCCTCATACTGATAGGTGATTCTGCACAATTGCCCCCGGTTGGCCTGGATGTGAGCCCCGCACTCGATATCGAATATTTGAAACGCATTTTTCACTTTCCCATAAAAAGCTATGAGTTGAAAGAGGTGGTCAGGCAATCGTTGGAATCGGGGATTTTGTACAATGCAACGGAACTCAGGAAAAACATCCTGTTGAAAGGGGGCAAATTACTGATCCGGGATTTGGGATTCCGGGACGTGGTCAGGATAAACGGCGAAGAGCTGGAGGATGCGCTCAATGATGCCTTCTCAAGTACCGAACGCGAAAACACGGTGGTAATCACCCGCTCGAACAAACGGGCGAATATTTTCAACCGGGAAATCAGGAACCGTATCCTTTACATGGAAAACGAAATTTCCCCGGGCGATTTGATGATGGTGGTTAAGAACAATTATTTTTGGCTGGAAAAAGAGTCAAGCCTTGGGTTTATCGCCAACGGTGATATTATCGAATTGATGCGGATCAATAAGATGGAGGAGATGTACGGATTTCGTTTTGCCGATGTGAGCATCCGTTTTCCCGATTATCCGGGGGAGAAAGACTTAGATGTCAAAATCCTGCTCGATGTACTTGCCGAAGATGGCCCTTCCCTGCCCTACAAGGATTACAGACGATTGTTCGAGGAAGTGATGCAGGATTATGAAGAAGTCCCCTCAAAGCGAAAACGCATCGAAATGGTGAAAAGCAACCCCTACTTCAACGCATTGCAAGTAAAATTTTCCTATGCGCTCACTTGCCATAAGACACAGGGCGGACAGTGGGAGAACGTTTTTATCGATCAGGGTTATTTAACGGAAGAACGGGTCAATACCGAATTTTTCAGATGGCTTTATACAGCTTTTACCCGTGCCACAAAAAAACTGTATTTGATCAATTTCCATGATCGGTTTTTTGGGGAATAAAAAAAACATCCCCACCTAATTGTTAAGTCAATGTTAAAATGACGCAGGCAAGTTAATTCACCGGATGACTGAGTAATAGAATATGTAGCATGATCGAAGCTTTGTGAAACTTTAATATTTGGGTCATCCGATGAGCAGCGATCTTTTTCGTTGACCTGACACCAGGCAAAAACCCAACGCAACCCATCCCGGCTATCACACAGCCCGGTACACAGAGGGGAGTCACGGTTACCGAATTCCATTTGGGAAAATTAAAGTCACCGTCTATTGAAAACCAGTTAAACTATTTTTACCGTACTTTTGTTTTAAAAATGCCAATTTGTATAAATTGGTTCAAACTTTCAATTAATTCCCAATGAAAAAACTCACAAGCTTCATCCTGGTTTTATTAGCATACAATAGCCTCTTTGCCAATTTCGATTCCGTTTTTTATAATCGGACCCTGCGCATCGACTATTCCCATGCAGGTAACAAAACAACCGAATCCTGGTTTATCGGTGAAATCAAAACAGAGCCTTTTTGGGGAGGGACACATACGAAATTGATCGACACATTGATGTATGGCAAATACTTTTTCAAGGCATTCGATCTCAAAACCGGTTCATTGATCTATTCACGTGGATATGGCAGTCTTTTTGCCGAATGGCAGACCACAGGTGAAGCAAAGGAAATCCCCCGTAGTTTTGTGGAATCCGTTATCATGCCCCTTCCAAAAGACAGTGCGAAAATCGTTTTTTTTAGCCGCAATAAAAACGGGGAATTTGAAGAGAAAATGAACTACATTTATAATCCAGCCGATTATTTCGTTTCGCCGGAAAGGAGGTTGCAATTCCCCTCTTTTGATGTTTTCATTTCGGGCGAACCCAACGAAAAAGTGGACATTGTCATTCTTCCCGAGGGATATACAAAGGAAGAAATGGGAAAATTTATTGGTGATTGCCAGAAATTCAAGGAAATCCTTTTTTCGTTTTCCCCTTACAAAGAAAATGCTGACAAATTCAATATCCGTGGCATTCTTGCGCCTTCGCCACAATCGGGAACGGATATCCCTGCCGATACCATTTGGAAAGAAACCCTGTTGAATACCTCATTTTATACTTTCGACAGCGAACGCTATTGCATGGCACGCGATTTCAAAAGCGTTCGGGACATGGCCGCCAATGCGCCCTACGACCAGATTTACATCCTGGTAAATTCCAGCAAGTACGGTGGCGGCGCCATCTATAACCATTATTCCATCAGCGTGAGCGGAAACCTGAAAGCATCAAAGATATTCGTTCATGAATTCGGGCATGGGTTTGCCGGATTGGGAGACGAATATTACACTTCGGATGTAGCTTACAGTGAGTTTTACCCAACGGATGTGGAACCCTGGGAACCCAACCTGACCACACTCGTTGAGTTCGACAGAAAATGGAAAAATCTTTTAAGCCCCGACACTCCAATCCCAACCCCCGACACAGGTATTTACCGGACAAGCCTGGGCGTTTTCGAAGGTGGTGGTTATGCGGCCAAAGGGGTTTACCGCCCCAAACATGATTGCCTGATGAATTCGTTCAGTGGCAACGATTTTTGCGAAGTGTGCCAAGAAACTATTGAGAAAATGATTCGTTTTTATACAGAATAATTTTGTTGTTAATCAGATAACAATTTATACTTTTGCCGCAAAATTCTGATATATATAAAACAAATAAAATGATCACGAAAATATCCCAACTAGTTGACATGGCGAAAGCCAAGAGAAAAAGAAAAATAGCCGTTGCCATGGCCGGCGATTATGACGTGCTTGAAGCTTTGAAAAATGCTGAAGAATACGACATCATTGACCCAATATTTGTGGGTGTCCAATCAAAAATCGAAACGATTTCAAAAGAGATTGGCTACGACATCAGCAAACATGAAATCATTCATGTGGAAGACCGCTTTGAGGCATCGCTCAGGGCCACCCAGCTTATCCGTGATGGCGAAGCCGATCTGCTGATGAAAGGTTTGGTCAGCACAGGAATTTTGCTGAAGGCTGTCGTAAACAAAGAGCATGGGTTGCGCATGGGTTCGATTATCAGCCATGTGGCCATCTTTGAAACTCCCCAATACCATAAGCTTTTGGGCATTACGGATGCCGCCATGAATGTCGCACCTACTTTTGAAGACAAGATTTCCATCATTAAAAATGCCGTTCAGGTATTCCACAAACTTGGCGAGCCCAACCCAAAAGTGGCTGTTTGCGGGGCAGTGGAAACCGTTAACCAACGGATGGAATCGACCATGCACGCCGCCACCCTTTCGATGATGAACAAAAGGGACCAAATCACGGGTTGCCTTATTGATGGGCCTTTGGCTTTGGACAATGCCATTTCGAAAAAAGCGGCACAGGTAAAAAATATCCATAGCGATGTGGCCGGCGATGTGGATATCGTGGTCGCACCCGACATCAACGGGGCAAACTTCCTTTATAAATCCCTGATTTTCCTCGGGGCCGCCAATGCAGCGGCGGTGATCATGGGCGCAAAAGTCCCCATCGTTTTGACCTCAAGGGCCGATTCGGAAAAAATCAAATTCAATTCCATTGCACTCGCAGCGGCAATTGGGTAATTATTCTGTAATTGGAACGCAGGGAGGCACGGCCGTGCCTCCCTGCGTTCCAATAAATCAAACAATAATGCACCATGGCCAATTCATATTAGCAATCAACCCCGGATCCACATCCACCAAGATAGCTGTGTATGAAGGAGAAATCCCCGTATTCCTGAAAAACATCAAGCATTCCACCAAGGAGATGGAACAATTCGACAAAATCACCGACCAGTTCCAGTTCAGGAAAAACCTTATTTTATCGCAATTGGAAGAAGCAGAAATCCCGCTTTCGGAAATACAGATCGTTGTTGGCCGCGGCGGCTTGCTGAAACCCATCGAGTCGGGAGTATATGAGGTGAACGATGCGATGATCCATGATTTACGGAACAGTCCGCTAGGTGAACATGCCAGCAACCTCGGTGGTTTGATTGCCGATGAGATTGCCCGGACTTTAAAAGATGCCAAGGCATACATCGCCAACCCGGTTGTCGTTGACGAGATGGATGACATTGCCCGCTTTGCAGGACACCCGAAATTCAAACGGATTTCCATTTTCCATGCCCTGAACCAAAAAGCCGTTGCCCGTGAAC
>JAJRTT010000334.1 GCA_024278155.1 Bacteroidota bacterium
GAGCTGGAATTGCAGTCCTTTCCTGAAAGTTTGGGCCCATATTTTGTCCCCGAAGGGGTTTGGCCAAACGGAAACGTCCCTATCGTTGGGGTCCGGGGTGTCCTCGGCATGGGTATATATGTCCCCTGCCATTGTTTTCATGATGTAAATATCATAGTCATAGCTCCCTTCGAAATCGGGCACGGCGCCGGCCACGATGCACCCCCCATCGGATGTGGCAAGGATATCCATTATTGCATACCTCGTTTTGCCCCCGTAAACCTTGGCCCCTTTAAAATTCAATTCGGAATCAAGGACATAGATCTTGTAATCGTTGGTGCCAGGAAAGAACATGAACCAGGGCGTAAATCCAACGATGAATATCTCATCCTCGTCGATAAAATCCATCCCATTGTACATCCCGGGGCACATATTGGTGTCTTGCCGTATGAGCATTGTGTCTTTCAGGAAATCGAGGCCCATGTCGCTTATGCGCACATCGATCACTTTATAATAAAAGGAACCACCATTAGAAGAAATATATATCAGGTCATTGTTTGAAAGTTTCCTGACGGTTACATAAACACCAAAAAAGTTCCATGTGCCATAAAAACCACCACGGTCAACAATATTAAGCCCGGTATCAATGCTCAACCAATCAAATGACCATCCCAAAGAATCCTTGACATACCCTATAAGATAATAACCATTTTCCATTGGTTTAATAATCAAATCTTCCATTTCGAAAATACTCTGGTATTGTGTATGGTAGTTATTTGCAAGCATTTCGCCATCCATGTCCAACTTCACGAAAAACAGGTATGGGTCGGTATCCTTTTCCTCGATTGGGATAAAATGCCCTTCCAACGCAATGACATCATCGTCCCCGATCCTATAATCGTTTATCCTTATTTTTTTATGCTCTTCGGGGATATCGTATATTTTTTCCCAAACAATGGTAAAGTTGCTGCTGACCTCACAGATATACAAATTGACACCTTCATCGGGGTTTAGTGTGTCCCGTACCGATCCCATAAGGAAGTAATTGCCGTTGTCCTTTTGAAAGCCTTTTGTTATACTGGTTACCGTGTCTTGTTTTTCAATTGAAAATATATTTACGTTGTTTTCGTCACTAAATTTCAAGAATAATGTGTTTATTACAGGTAAATTATCATCATAATCAGAAATACATATTGCCACATAGTTGTTGTTTTCCACTTCAAAAATATTACTCGCATATTGGAAACCGGGCAGGTTTAAATGTATCTCAAAAGGGCTTTGCGGTTTCAGGTCATTTGTCAGTACTGTAAATACGATAATCAGGGACAATATACTTTTGTTATGCATAATAACGGTTTTTGTTTTTTATTGATTAAAACACCCCTTGCCCTTAAGTATAAATGTGTATTATGGGCAAAACATTTATTTTATTGTTCATCGTCTTCCAATGCAGGAACGGGTGGGGGCGACCAAGGGACAAGGTGCATAATCGCATATTCCAATGTTCCCCAATGCTTATATTTTAATGGGTTGGTATAAGATTCCCCAACAAAACCAGAAACGACCATAAAGACATGGTCTTCCATGCCCGGCTCTTGTGGCAGCCAATCGTAAATGATGTTTTGGAGCCAGTTGTAATAGTTGTTCATCTCATCGGGCTCAAGGCAAAGCACCTCATCGGTAATTGTGCCGTTGGCAGGGTCGGCATAATATAAATAGTAATCAAGGTAATTGTCCTTTGGCTCAGGGTCGCCTGTCCTCCTCCAATCTTCATCGCCACCTTCTACTGTCCATGTTACGGGGTCGGAATATTTATAAATATAACCGGGGGGCGGCCATGGTTGCGGTGGGATGTTCGCATTTGTCATATACCAGATTTTATGTGCGGCATCCGTTGTGTCTATCAGGCCATCGCAGGAACCTCCCAAATCGCCGTACATCCAGTAGTCATCCTCCCCGAAAACCCCGGGTTCGGGGTCAATGGATTTATTGCCTGTTACCGTTTCAACTTTTACGGTCGCTGTATTGCTTTTTGTCATGACAGGGTGCAGGCTCACCAGGATCAAGCCCTTGTCGTCGAAGCCCGTATTGGCATATATTTCCTGTACCTCGCCAAACAGATCGTAATATGTTGCCGATAGATCGTCAAGCCCGATCTTTCCATCTTCGGCAATTTCTATTTCAAGAAAGGTCGAATCGGTTTTTACCTCCCGGTAACTTTCGCCCGTTGAACCATACTCATAGTTAAAAGTGGATTCCAAGAGCCATATGGCACTGTCGATGCTCATCAATTCCCCGCTTTTGTATTGTGGGTTTTCCTTAATGTATTTTATTTTTTTCTTTAAACTGACAATACTGTTGTAATATGCGATGTCCCCCGTTGTCATTTCCGGGTGTTGGGCCTGGAAGCCTTGTTGGCCCTTTGCGTTTTCCTGCTTGGTGCAAGCGTTGAAACCCACTACGGCCACCATAAGGCCGGCAGCCACCGTCAATGCGAAAAATGTTGTTTTTTGTGTTCTCTTCATGTTTTTAAGTTTTAAAATTAACTGTTTTATTTGATAGATTGGGCAAATTGCCCGTTTTTTTTTACGTTTCTGCCCATTTTCCCCGGCAAGTTTCGCCCGTGGGCAAACCAGACCCAATAAGCAAAATGCCTTTTTTCTTTGTTCCTA
>JAJRTT010000335.1 GCA_024278155.1 Bacteroidota bacterium
GACAAGGGCATCCGGTTGATTATCCTTAATGTCCTTTTTACAAAGTTTAATGTTGTTTAATATTGTTCCCAGGTTTGCCAGCACTTCAGCAAAGCCCATGAAAGCCAGCTCGCGGTAATGTTTGACCAATACAGCCCCTTGCTTTTGCATCAGGTCGCCGCCCCAACAACGGAATTCGGCAGAAGGGTCTTTCTTCCTCAATTCCTTCATGAGGTTAGAGGCGTGCAAATCCCCTGAGGCTTCACCGGCTATGATATAGTATTTCATTGATCCCTATTTGCTTATTTTATGCTTGACTATTATTTCAGTACGGGGCCATTAATATTTCGCTCCCATGGAGCTTTTAATAAATAGGTTTTGTTACACTATCCCATTTAAAAATTCCCCATCAATATAAAGGATAGGATAATTAAAATAAATGTGATGACAATAATGCCCCTTCCGGTTTTATCGTATTTCAGGTTGATGAAATAATAGCGCAATATCAAGAGGTTGCCCACAAAACTCAACAATATATGGCTTTCGGTATCCAATCCCGGACCTGTCCCGTTTATTTTAACGACAACGAAATTAATAATCCATATTACCCCATACAGCATAGCAGGGAAAAGTATCCCAAGGAGAAACCCGAACAGGAAATGGTTTTTTTTTAGAACTTTCATTTTAACAATTTACTATCTATCAATTTTTAACGTAAAGCTGTGGCTTAACTCAAGCGCTCTCCCACCCCTTCAATTCATCAATCGCTTTGTGCGCGGTTAAATCATAATGGACCGGGACCACGGTAATATAATTATTTGCCAATGCCCAGGAATCGGTCTCAGGGGAAGTGTCCCCATCCTCGAATTCCCCTGTAAGCCAGTAATACTCCTTTTTGTATGGGTCGGTACGTATGTCAAATTTTTCGGCCCATCGCCCTTTTGCCTGTCGGCATATCTTTATTCCCTTGATTTCATGTTCGCTTTTGGCAGGGATATTCACATTTAAACAAACCCCTTTGGGGAGTTTTTCCTGAAGGACATTTTCGATAATCTGCGTTATATATTCGTCCACATGGCTAAAATCGGCTGCATGGGAATAATCGAGCAACGAAATCCCAATGGCCGGGATGCCATCAATGGTGGCTTCGATAACGGCCGCCATTGTCCCCGAATAAATGATGTTGACAGAAGCATTGGAACCATGGTTGATGCCGGAAAGCACCAGATCGGGGTTTCGGCCCAAAACAATTTGTTCGCCCAATTTGATGGAATCAACGGGCGTTCCGTTGCAACTGTATTCCCGATAGCCTTCTTCATCGGCTATTTTTTTCAACCTTAACGGATGGCTCATCGTAATGGCATGCGACATTCCCGACTGTGGCTTGTCAGGTGCCACCACCGCCACATCGCCCAACTTACGGGCAATGTTTATCAATTTTCGCAGGCCCGGGGCTTCCACACCATCATCGTTGGTTATTAGTATAAGTGGTTTTTGCATTTTCAGTAATTTTTGCAAATTTAGTCAATAAATAGTTTGGATAGGCTTGTTATTCTAACTACAGAACCTGGACATTTCCACATAAAGCCGCTGGACAGGGAGCCCGACCACATTAAAATAAGAGCCTTCGATCTTTTCGATACCGATATGGCCGATCCATTCCTGTATGCCATATGCACCTGCTTTATCGAAGGGTTGAAAATTCTGAATGTAATATTCAATTTCTTTCATTGTAAGTTCCTTAAAGAAAACCTTTGTGGTGGAATGGAAAGTGGTCGTTTTGTTGTTTGTGCGCAAACTTACACCGGTAATCACTTCGTGCATGGCTCCCGACAATGTTTTTAGTATCCTTACGGCATCAGCATGGTCTTTGGGTTTTGAAAGGATTTCATTATCTTTCCAGACGATGGTGTCGGCGGTTATCACCAGGCAATTTCCGCAATTATCCCCAAAACGAAATGAGCGGGCTTTCAATGCACTCAGGTAAATGGCAATTTCTTTCCCTTTCAATCCTGATGGATAGTCCTCATCTACGTGCAAGGGCATTACCTCAAAATCCAGGCCCAGCCCTTTTAGCAATTCCCTTCTCCGTGGCGATTGTGAAGCCAGGATTATTTTAAAATTATCGAATAATTCCATATTCATTTTTTCGTGTACTATGAGTTTCCTAAGCCTTTAGGGTTGGGGGACACAAAACAACTGCATCGACAATATCCCCGCCAGCATAAGTATCTTACAGGCATTGCTCACCGAATGAAAATCCTTTTTGCTTTTTGCTTTTATCGTATGGTACAACACATAAGCAAACAAGACCTGAACAATTGCCAAATACCATGTTACCAAAAGGAAACCTTTACCAAAAAGCCAATACTGGGCAAAAGCCAAAAAGGCCATTCCCAAAACCAAAATTGTAGCGGCTATATATTTGGCCATCGCTTTTCCCCAAACAATGGCAAGCGTTCCATATCCCGATTCCTCATCACCTTCCTTATCTTCGGCATCTTTCAATATTTCCCTGATCAGGCTCACAATAAAAGCAAACAGTACATAAGCAAAGAATATATAGCTCATATTTTTCAATGAACTTTGAACCTCAACATAAACCATTGGTTTGGATGTAAGGGCAAAAAACTCAAACAACCAAACAATCAGGATAACCATTGCTGATAGTGATGCAACAATGACATTCCCCAACAACAAGGTTTTTTGATAGGTTTTGGAATACAAAAAAAGCATAATGGCAATGGCCGGGAAAATCAAGCCCAACTGTATGCTCTTTACCTGAAATGCGATGTAAACACCAAGGCCAACACCGATTGTGCTCAAAGACAAATAAAGGATTTTCGCAGAAAGCTCTGAAACGGATTTTCCAATGAGCATTTTTTCAGGCTTATTGATTTTATCGGTTTCCACATCAAAAATATCATTGATGATATTGCCACCTGCCGTAATAAGGATTGTGGAAAAGACCAGCAAGGCAAAATCAAAATTGGAAAACGCCGCGCTAGCACCAGAGTAGCCGTACCAATTACTGATCACACAATACCGCAAAAGATATTGGGCAAGGACAATGATCCCGAGATTGGGAAGACGGATAATTTTTAGGAGATGGGGCATTTCATTTATTGTCTTATTTCTTGTCATGAGTATACATCAGATGAGTTTTAGCTTATCTATGTATTTGAAATGCTTATCATAAGAAAATACTACAAAGTCGTATTGCATTGCAATAGCAGCAATCCACATATCATTAGTTGGGATCGGTGTTCCTTTTTTTCTGAGGGTTTTATATACCAAGGCGAAAAATTCTGAAGTTCTTGCATCAATATTCAAAATGATAACCCGTTTGGAATTGAGGAATTCGTTTAATTCAAGTTTGTTCTGGCTTTCTTTGGAACCCAACAAGAAACCGGATAACAATTCTCCAATAACGATGGGCGTAAAAACAATATTCTTAACTTTCTTTATTACCTCAACAGCACTTTCATTGCCCCTTTTAAATTCAGCATACGCATTTGTATCAATAATGATGGTATTCATTCCCATAAATCTTTTTCAACCTCATTAAATGAGGCAATTTTCTCAGAAAAAACTTCAAACTCCTTATCTGACCAAGTTCCTGCTAAATTATCCAAGTCGTGATAGCTGGTTACATTATCCTTTATCCACTCAAGGCCTAATGACTTTTTTATTAATTGGAGCACCATTGCCTTGATATCAAGTCCTTGTTGATTGGCCTCAAATTTCAACCTTTCAAGAATAGTCTTGTCAATATTTTTAATGGTTATTTCAGAATCCATGATTTAATCTGTTTATTACAAAAATACACAAAGATTTTGAATGAGAGGGTTTTTGTAAGGGAAAAAAAAGGAGGTTCGACCTTATTCCTTTTATAATTGCCAAAGTCTATGCATTTGGGCAAACGCAATATTTTCAGATAGGGGTGCATATTCTACAGAATCAATACTCTCATGCAATATCACTTATTTTAGCAATTCAAACCTGCAACTTGTAACATGAAAGTTCTTTTACCAACTAAAGCCCTCCTTTGTCATCCACTTTTTTTGGATTTTCAAGGTTTGCTCGATTACGTCCCTTACACAACCTTTGCCACCGCCTTTTATGGAGACATATTCCGAAATATTTTTGATTTCGGGAACAGCATCCGCCGGGCAGCACGGCAAGCCCACATCCTGCATGGCCTCGTAGTCGGGGATATCATCGCCCATGTACAAAACCGTTTCTGGCCGGATATTGTTTTCATCAAGGTATTTCTTCAGGACACTCCGTTTATCCTTCACACCCAGGAAGAAGTTTTTGATTTTCAGGGCTTCGAACCGCTTTACCATCGACCGGGAATTGCCCCCGGAAATGATGGCCACATTGTAGCCCGATTGTACGGCAAGCTGCATGGCATAACCATCTTTCACATTGGCCGTCCGCAGCACTTCACCATCTGCAGTGAGGATAACCGTCCCTTCGGTGAGTACGCCGTCGTAATCAAAAATAAATGTGTTTATCTTTTTTAGTTGGTTTTTAAAGTTGCTCATGTTTTTTGTGTTGATGGAAATTGGTTGCTGGTTACTGGCTGCTGGTCAATCCCATTATTTTTTTGCTTAAAAGTTCATATACTTCCCGGAAGTCATTGTTATCCGACAGCATCCGGATATGTTTGTCAATAATCTTTTTATCTTTCCGAAAGGCCGGGCCGGTCTGTGCCTTGGAGGGGGAAATTGCTTTTGCTTTTTCTGCGGTTTCAACAATCAGGGGTTTCATCATCTCAAACGAAAGCCCGTTTTCTTCCAAAAGCTTTTCGGCAATGGAATAGAGGTAATTGGGATAGTTACAGGCAAACACAGCAGCAAGGTGCAATTTTTTCCGCTGTTCCGAATCAATGAAATAATTTTTTTCAGTAATTGAAATGGCAAGTGTTTTCAGCAATTCAAGGTTTCCCATCGAACCGGCCTCAAGGCAAAGTGGTACTTCGTTAAAGCGGATATCCCTCTCTTTCGAAAATGTCTGCAAAGGATAAAAAACACCAATATTTTCACCCAAGGGTTTCAGGACATCCATGGATACCGAACCGGAAGTATGCACGACCAAAGTATTTCCAACTTTCAATTGACCTACAACTTCTACCAATGCATCATCGCTCACCGAAATCACGATCAAATCGGCTTCCTGGCTTATCCCGGAAATTATATCGACAGGAACAGCTTCACATTTTATGGCCAATTCCCGGGCCCGGTGAAAATCCCTGCTGAACACCTGGGTTATTTCCTTCCCTGCATCCACAAAGGTTTTGGCAAGATGTGTTGCCACATTCCCTGCACCAATTAATGATATTTTTTTAATCTCTTTCAAATCCGTTTTTTACAGATGCAAAATTAAGGGTTTTCGGGGACAATGTGGATTTATGTCCAGGATATTCTTGCAACAGACTTTGTTAAAAACTTTATTGAAGTTTTGATTGAAGTTTAAAATTAAGTTTTATTTTTGGACAAAATTTGACCAAAATAATGGCAGAGGTTAAAAGGACAGAATCATTTGGGGAACATCTCAGGGGCTTAAGGGAATATTCCAAACTGACACTTAAATCGGTTTCGGGACAAATTGGCGTTGACATTTCATTGCTTGCCAAGATTGAAAGGAACGAACGACAACCAAGCAAACAGGTAATAAAGGAAGTTGCCAATTTTTTTCAAGTCAATGAAAAAGATTTGCTCGACAAATTCCTAAGTGACCAAATTGCACATAAAATACTTAATGAAAATGGTGATTTAGGTATATTGAAAGTTGCGGAAGAAAAAATAATATATCTAAAAACGGTTAATAATGGAAAATAAAATCAGGGTTGCTGAATTATTTGTAACGAATGGCCAATAACTTAAACAATTTCATTCAAACAAATATAACAGTAAATAGGATTAAAACAAAAACAAAATGATTGCAAATTACAGGGATTGGGTAGTATATGTTTTAGAAAGTTGGGTCGAAACCTATAACAATCAACACCCAGACAATATGGAAACTATTATTGAAGATGAAGAAAGGGCATACTATTACATTAAAAACTTGATTTCAAAATTCTCAAAATCCACTTGTTCGATTGAAGATTATGAAGATATCCTGTTTCATATATGGCAAAGTAAAGCAGAATAATTTGAAATCATTTTTTTTGTTACTTTGTTGCATGAAAATCCTGGCGCATGAAAAGAAATAAGTTAATAGCACCAATCGTAAAATGGGTAGGCGGAAAAAGACAACTGTTGAGCGCTATATCAGCTTTGGTGCCCAAAAATTACTCGTATTATCATGAACCGTTCTTTGGTGGTGGCGCACTATTGTTCCACCTTCAACCCAAAAAAGCAACAATAAATGATTTTAACCAAGAATTGATCAATGTTTACCAAGTAATTAAAGAAAACCCTGAAGAGTTGATACAAGACCTGAAAAAACACAAAAACGAACCCGGCTACTTCTACAATTTACGGGCATTGGACAGAAACAGCAACTTTGACAAATTATCCAAAATCAAAAAGGCCTCACGTGTAATTTTTTTGAACAAGACTTGTTACAATGGGCTATACCGCGTAAACAACGCAGGGGAATTCAATTCGCCTTTTGGAAGGTACAAAAACCCAAACATTGTTAATGAAATAACGATAAGGGCAGTAAGTAAATATTTCAACAATAACGACATAAATATTTTGGGCACAGATTTTGAAAAAGCAATGGAAGGGGTAAAAAAAGGTTCTTTCGTGTATTTGGATCCCCCTTATCACCCTATTTCCGAAAGTTCAAACTTTACAGGCTATGTTCAAGGTGGTTTTGACATGTATGATCAGGTAAGGTTAAAGGACTTATGCGATAGGCTCAACAAAAATGGGATTAGCTTTTTACTGTCAAATTCGGCAACCCAATTTATTGAAGATTTATACAAGGAGTATAACCTTATCTATGTAAAAGCAAACCGGCATATTAATTCAAATCCAAATAAAAGAGGTGAAATAGATGAAGTTTTAATTTACAACTATGGGTAAAACAGAAACAAAGAATGATATTGCCTGGGAAAAGTTATTCGTAAAATACAGCATTCCAAAAACGATTAAATCCAAAGGGGTATTTGAAATAAAAGCTTCCACTATCAATATATTTAGGGAAGCCCGTTTAATGACGAAATTTGACTATAAGTCACAACTGCCAAAAGTTTTTGTCAAAAACAACCTCTCCATCCTTCCCATTTCAAGGGGCAATTATGTGATTTCAAATTTCGAGACATTTAAGGATTTTGAGAGCAATGAAAGTCCAATAATCAAAATAGACTTCCCTAATTATCTTGAGAGCTTAAACTTCAACAAAATAACAAGTGAAAGTAGTGCCCTAAACTGTGCTTATGTGTCAGGTATGATCGAAGATTTTGTACAAGATGAAGATTTGAAACCCACAGTAAACGGACGAATGCATTCTTCTACCTTTAATTTTAATATAAATACGAAAAAGGAACCATTGAATATTGAGGTAATTAACTCTCAAATCGAAATTGACGGAGGTTATGAGGGTATTGACTCGTTAAATTTGATCGAAGCAAAAAATTCTATTTCCAATGACTTCCTAATTCGACAATTGTACTATCCTTTTAAACTGTGGGATTCAAGAATAAATAAAAAAGTCCGAAATTTGTTTTTAACTTATTCAAATGGTGTTTTTCACTTCAGGGAATATTTTTTCGATGATCCAAATCATTATAATTCACTAAGGTTAATTAAAGAGAAAAAGTATGCAATTCAAGATGGGACAATAAATATTGAGGTTATCCAAAAAATATTGGGTCAAGTTAACGTACTGAAAGAGCCATATAATATACCATTTCCTCAGGCAGATTCCTTTGAAAGGGTAATTAATTTATGCGAGCTACTTGTTCAAAACATAGAATTAAACCGTGAATATATTACCAACAATTACGATTTCGATGTTAGGCAAACCAACTATTATACAGATGCAGGCAGGTATTTAGGGCTGATTGGGAAAAAGCAAATAGATGGGGAAATAATATACTCCCTTACGGATAAAGGGCATGGGCTATTCAAATTGCCAATCTTTAAAAGACAACTGGAATATATTGGGATAATCCTTTCCCATTCTGCTTTCAACGAAACCTTAAAGCTCTATTTTAGAAAAGGGGAATCTCCATCCAATAATGAAATTGTAGCAATTATGAAAAGTTCAAATCTTTTCAATCTCGGTTCTGAATCAACATTTAAAAGAAGAGCTTCGACAATTTCAAGTTGGGTAAATTGGATTTTGGATCAAGCCGAGGTTTAACTCTCATTTTTGTATAAATTTTTGGAATAAATCAAAATAATCAGTTCACGCAGTATCTTACTTTGCCGGTATGTGCCCAAACTGCACAACTCACAAAACCTTTATACCGCAAAACAACTATTGCCCTCCTTCTGCATTTTTTTCCCCTTCAACAACTTCCTCCTCCATAAGCTCTGGCACAAATTCCCTCCTCTCCAGCCCCGACCCGGTCATCAACCAGGTTTCGCCGGAAAAATAATAGGGGGAATGATGTCTGCC
>JAJRTT010000336.1 GCA_024278155.1 Bacteroidota bacterium
AATTAACCTACAACTGACGAAAAAATGATTAACGATAAAAACTCACAGAAAATAGTTGACATCATCCAGAACTGGGCGAGGAAACACTCAATTTGGGTTTTGGCTTATGGTACAGGTTGCGGTGCGATCGAAATCCCCCCCACAATGACTTCCAGGTATGATGCGGAACGCCTTGGGGTAAGGGGTGCAGCCACACCGCGCCAGGCAGATGTATTACTGATAACAGGTTACCTTACCACAAAAACACTTAAACGTGTTATCCGGGTTTATGAGCAAATGCAAGACCCAAAATATGTGATCGGTTTTGGCTCATGTACCATTAACGGGGGAATGTATTATGATTCTTATAATACCATCAAAGTGCTTGATAAATACTTTCCGGTAGATGTTTACATCAATGGATGTATGCCCAGGCCAGAAGCAGTGTTGGCAGGATTTGGCAAGCTCCAGCAATTGATCGCCGAAGGAAAAGCCAATGGTGCCGCCAAATACAAAGCCAACCTGGAGAAATACAGGGAAAACCAAAAAAGGGTTATCCCAAATTGGATAATGCCGGAGTACAATTGGTAAAACCTTTTGGGTCGAAGAAGGCATGTGGGAAAGAGACCCGAAAGGTTGAAAAGTTAAGAGTTAAAACACATAACGCATAACACATAACGCATAACACATAACGCATAACACATAACGCATAACACATAACTCTTAACACATAACCCATAAACTCTTAACCCATAACAAAAAACGCATAACAACACGCAATGAACGATATAAAAGCAAAATTAACGGAACATATAAAGGCCAATTTCCCGGGTGCCGCGGAAAAGGACTTTAAAGGTGAAAACCGGATTGATTTCAGTATTGACAAAGAATTTATTCCATCTGTCTTGACCTATCTGAAAAACACTGCCGGATTCATCCATCTTTCGCATATCACCTGTGTTGACTGGCTTGAAGTGGGCGAATTTGAAATGATATTCATTATCTGGTCGCCTACCGACAAACTGAAGGTTTTTATCCGCACCCGAATTGACAGGGAAAAAGCGGGGATGCCAAACATAGATATGATCTGGAGACAGGCCAATACATACGAGCGAGAATTCAGGGAAATGTTTGGGATACAGTTTATCGGTCTCAAAGGCGCAAAAGACTTCCTCCTCGAAGATTGGGAAGGCCCTCCCCCAATGCGTCGCGATTTTGATACCGCTGCATATGCCAAAGATGCCTTCTTCGAAAGACCGGGAAGGGAAGATGCCCTTGATGTAAGGGAAGAAATTATCAAAAGATCAAGGGAAGAAATCCCTGGTTTTGCTAAAAAATATTCAAGGTAATGAGAGAAAAAGCAACAACATTATATCTTGGCCCGCAGCACCCCGGAATAACCGGGAACATGATGATCCGCCTGAAAGTGGAAGGCGACACCATCGTTAAAGCAACTACTGAAGTGGGTTATTTGCACAGGGCTTTTGAGAAACTCCAGGAACAAAGAAACTGGTTGCAAAGTTTTACATTGATGTGCCGTTTTTGCGTCCCCGAAACCGACCCGATGGAAGAATCCTATGCCCGGGCAGTTGAAGCCATTGAAGGCAGGGAAGTTCCCGAGCGGGCAAAATACATCAGGGTAATGGTACTGGAACTGGCCCGATTGGCTTCGTTCATGCTTTGGTATGGCGGCCAGAACGGTTCACTCGGATTATATACCATGGGACAATGGAGCGTGGGCGACAGGAATTATATCCTCGATCTGTTTGAAGAACTTACCGGAGGCCGGGTTTATCATATGTATATCTGGCCGGGTGGCGTTAGAAGGGATTTGCCAAAAGGTTTTGAGAAACGTGTCGTAAAAGTATTGAATTACCTTGAGAAACGTCTCGATGATTATGATGACCTGATGTTTGACAATGCCATCTTCAAAAAGAGGACACAAGGTGTCGGGCTTGTTGATAAAAAAACAGCCATCGAACATGGTGTGGTCGGAGCAGTCCTCCGTGGATGCGGAATCAAAAGCGACATTCGTATTGATGATCCTTATGAGGTTTATGACAAACTTGATTTTGAAGTCCCGACTGCTGAAGGGGGCGATATCTGGGCAAGGGCTTTGGTCCGCCGTAAGGAAGCAAGGCAATCCATCCGCATTATCCGTCAGGTGATCGATCAAATGCCGGGAGGTTCTTTTTACAATCAAATCCCAAACCCGCAAAAATGGACATTGCCCAAAGGTGATGCCTATGTTCGTACCGAATCTGTACGTGGGGAAATTGGATTGTACCTTGCCAGTGATGGTGGAACTAATCCACGTAGGGTACACCTGAGAGGTGCAGCTTATGTACATGCTGTTTCTTTACTTGAAGATGTATTGATCGGGGAGAATGTTGCAGATGTTTCAGCTATTATGAACAGCCTTGGGACCTGCCCCCCGGAAATTGAAAGATAATGAGTTGCCCAGCCCTTCAGGGTTGGGAAATTAAAATATACAAAAATGAGTTTCTTCGATTTAAAAGGCACATTAAAACCCCTGACCGCTTTAAAACAGTTCGGGAAAAAGCCACATACGATAGAGTATCCAAAAGTCTCAGTTGAAGCCGCTGACCGTTACAGGGGGTTCCATTTTAACGATCTGGAAGCATGTATAGGTTGTGGTAACTGCTCCACGATTTGCCAGAATGCAGCAATCGACATGATCCATATTGAGGGCATTGAGGGCAAAAACGGGGATTCAGGGCTTCGGCCCCGAATTGACCATGGGCGTTGCTGCTGGTGCGCACTGTGTGTTGAAGTTTGTCCTACCGGCAGCCTTAGCCTTACAAAAGATTATCTTTATGTAAGCGACGACCCTGATTCATTTCTGTGGGTCCCGGGCGTTGACAACCCTGAAGGGAAAAACAATCTTTCGTTCACAAGCGATGAGCAATCATTAAATGACTTTAAGCGCATTTCGATGCCGGAACTCGAGGGCATGGAAAGGGTAAAATCATTTGCAGAAGTTGTTTTGGGATATAACGAAGAACAGGCACGTGAGGAAGCCAGCCGTTGTATCAGTTGCGGTTTGTGTACCGAAGCTTGTCCCGAGCATATGCACATTCCCGAATACATCAATGCAATTGCCACAGGAAACGACAAAGATGCACTCCGTATAATTTACGACAACAACCCACTTCCCGAAATGTGCGGAAAAGTTTGTACCCGCCGTTGCGAGGATGTATGTGCTATTGCCGTTCGCGGGGAGCCTGTTGCAATCAGATGGTTGAAACGCTATGCTACCGAAACAGCCATTTCTTCTGATATTACCGGGGAAATTGTAAATCCGGTAATCAAAGAGCCAAATGGGAAAAAGGTTGGAATTGTTGGGGCAGGGCCTTCCGGCCTGACTGCCGGTTATTACCTCGCTTTACGCGGATATGATGTAACAATTTATGAATCCAATGCCAAGGCGGGTGGAGCTACGATGTACGGAATTCCAAAATACCGTTTCCCAATTGAGAGCCTCGACAAACAAATCGAATACATTGAAAAGATTGGTGTAAAGATCCATTACAATACAACTGTGGGCAAAGACATCACTTTTGACAAAATCTATAAAGAGAGCGATGTTGTGTTCATGGGCGTTGGTTTCCCAAAAGCCTGGACACTTGGAATTGATGGCGAAGATGCCAAAGGATCCATGCAAGCGGTAAATTACCTGCATGAGATCAATGATGGCGAAGAGGTTGAAATTGGAAACAAAGTTGCCGTAATCGGTGGTGGAAATGTTGCCATTGATGCCGCAAGGGTTTCCAAACGTTACGGAGCCGATGTTACCATCCTGTACAGAAGACGAGTCCAGGATATGCCAGCCGACTGGGAAGAAATCGAAGGCGCTGAGGATGAAGGAATCCACATCGTTCCACAGGCCATTCCAATTAAGGTACTTACAGATAAAGAAGGCAAGGTAAACGGAATTGAATACCTG
>JAJRTT010000337.1 GCA_024278155.1 Bacteroidota bacterium
CATCTGGTCGTGGCCATACTGCATTTTGAAATCGGCCCCGGTGTTGCAGACCATCATACTGTCGCCGTTTTCGTATAATTCCATCAGGAACGTGGTGTCGAACCCCGGCCCGTAACAACTGATATGCACGATATTGAAATCAGCTTTTGTCACATCGGCCGTTGCTTCAATGCTTCCCGGTTGATTGTCCTCGGCAAGTGTCCCTTTGTAAGTGCCCACAACATTTACCGTAAGGTCCCTGGTTTCTTCATTGTCTTTTTTACAGGATACCGCAAATACCAAAATCATGGTAATTGAGGCCAATCCTAAATACTTCATTGTTTTCATCGTTTTCATCGTTTTCATTGTTTTTGTTTATTAATTCAATTTGTTTGTAGGTATTTAACTGTTTCACTTGTAGTGAGTGGATTCGTAATATTGCCCATCCTCAAAAAGAAAAGCGTCCGGTTCTGTTCGACAAAATAAACAGGGTCTTTGGAAGGTTCGATAAGCAAGGTACATATCTCCTTGTCCCCGATCAGGTGAAAAGAAATATGTATCTTTGAACAAACATCCTTGCCATAAGCATTGGACACCAACAAAATGATCCGCTGCTGAAACCCATTTTTGTTCTTCTTCTTCAATGTCCAATAATCGTTTGCAAGGCCTAATATTTCACCATTGGCATTTACGCCTATCAATAATGTCCCCCCTTCTGCATTTAAAAAACCCGCAATAGACTTCAGGATAACATCTTCGAGGTTTTTATCCGTTTTGATTTGCCGGTAGTCGTACCTTAATGATGGTTTGAACTCAACAAATTCATTTTCGCCTTCTTCTATCATAATGGGGATGCTTTGCTGCAAAAGCTGTCTTTTCCCGTACAAGGCATGGTCTTTTTTCTTGATAGACATATAATACAAGCCCGAACCAAAACCAATGATTGCGCCAAGGCAAGCAAAAGCCACCGACATGGGCATCATGTGCAGGCTGAACGTATGGGCTATGCTATCGTAAAAAACCCTGGTGAAGTTAGCTATGGTAAAATCCATGTCGTTCATCTCAAACCAATAAATAACCATGCTAACGGGGTGCAACAGAAAGTACCCGACCAACAACCCTACAATGGTATGGACAATCAGTCCTTTACTGTTCTTCATCGATGATAGCAACTTTAAAGTTTTCATATCATATTGGTTTTAATTATTGTGCCGGTGGCCATTGCCTGTTCCTTCCTTCTCTTTCAATACCAGTTCCATCCCGCATTTGGGGCAGTTTCCAGGTTCATTGGCAACAACATCCGAATGCATTGGGCAACGGTAATTGCCAAGAACACTTGATTCCAGGCCCTTATGCGAAAAATCCGCTGAAATAGTTTTGCCCTTCACCAAGAACCTTACTTTGCATTTAAAAGCTTTCTTGTCCTTCAATTGTGCCACAAAACGGGCGTCCCCTTGCAATACCAGTGTATCAACCCATGAAGTGCCATCATCCTGTTCAAAAGCAATTGTCCCTGTTATCCCTTTCAGGGAAACCGGTTTTAAACTACCTTTAAAAAGATAGAAGGCCAACTGGTTTTTTTTGAGCAACAAATCGGCAAGCATTTCTATATGGTACTTGCCCGCTTTTTTCAATTCGCCCCCATTAGGGGCTTGCATCATTTCCATATTGTGCATTCCCCCTTCCATGTTGCCATGGTTGTGCTGTGCATAAACAGTGGTCGAAAAAATTGCCAGTAAGGGCAAAACCACATACAAGGGAATTTTTATTGAATTTGCCATAACTTTTATTTTACCTGGATGGTTTGTTTTACTTCACCACATTTCAACATATCCTGGCCATAGTAAGGGTTTTCTATTTCCTTTTCCAGGCTTAACCAAAACGCTTCGGCCATTGGGCAATACTCCACATAGAGTGGCCCATTTTCCATGTTTACGCCCAAGACCTGGATCAGGTTCGTAAGGTCATCGCTCAACTTGCTGAACACTTTTCTTTGCTTATCGATATTGTCCTCAGCACTTATTTTGTCAAGCTTCATTTTCAGCATTTTTGATGAATTCATCCATTCCATGTGATGGTCGTTGTCGATAAGTAGTTTCATGTTTACTTTCCCAATGGCCGTGTTCATTTCTTTCCCGGCGGCTTTGGCCTTGCTTGCATCATCGTTTACCAGGGCATCTTTCAGCTCAAGGTATTTAGTGACCACATCGCCCAATTGCACTTTAAATTCAGGGCTTATGTCAACTGCTTTCATTTTTTTCGTCTCAGCGGGCATGTCCATTTCCTTGTCCATTTCCTTGTCCTCTCCGCCCATGTCCATTCCGGCATGGCCCCCGAGCGATGATTTTCCACCGGCAGGCGTCATCATACTTTGTTTGCTCAACAATTGCGAGGCAGCATCAATTTTGAACACCCCGTTTGTCGCTACTTCCTCTCCTTCTTTAAGGCCACTCGCCACTACATAATATGAGCCCGCATCTTCGCCAAGTTCTATCTCACGGTGTTCGAAAACCATTTCTTTATTGGGGACTTTCACATAAACGATAGCCCGTTTACCCGTCCATAAAATGGCTGATTTAGGCACAACAACGGCATCCTTTACATTGGGGAGCATGGTTTTCAATATGCCGCTAGCAAACATACCGGGCTTTAACAGGCCTCCCCTATTGTCAAGCTCTGTCCTCACATAGGCTACTCTTTTACGTTGATCCACAACGGGATCGATAAAAGTGACCGTACTTGTGAAAACCTTTGCAGGTATGGACTTGATGGTGAAATTGATTTTATCGCCCATTTTAACCCAGGGGATATCGCTTTCATAAGCCTCGAACATAACCCATAAATGATCGAGGTTGATTACCTTGAACAAGGGAGTGCCTTCCTTAACATAATCACCAATGGCTATATGGCGCATCATAACCGTACCGGATATGGGCGATTGCACGTCGAAATAGAATACAGGCTCGCCACTTGCTTCGATGGTATCTATCTGTTCATCGGACAAATCCCAAAGTTTCAATTTGCCCCTGGCCGCACGGTAGAAAGCAGAATTGTTTTCCTTGAATTTCATCGCTTCGAACAATTCTTTTTGTGCGGTAACCAAATCCGGCGAATAAATGGATGCCAGTTTTTCACCTTGTTTAACTCTCTGCCCGGTAAAATTAACATACAGCTTTTCTATCCTGCCCCCAAAACGTGCGGTCAGTTCAACAATATTCCTTTCATCGGGCTTTACTTTGCCAGGAAAATAAACCTCTTTGTATGGGGCTTTCTTTTCAATTATCGTGGTTTGCACGTCAGCAATCTTCATGGCCGATTTTGACATCTTTATCTCCGACAATGAGAGTTCCTCATCGTCCCCTCCTCCGCTTTCCAGGGAGATGAGCTCCATGCCGCATATCGGGCAATTCCCTGGTTTGTCCTGTTTGATTTGTGGGTGCATGCTGCATGTCCAAACCGTGGATGATTCTGCTGAGTGATCGTGTTGTTCGGTAGTTTTGGCATTCTCATTGTTTCCGTTTCCACCAAAAAAGACCCAGCCAAGTATAACGCCCAGGACTAATATCCCGGCTGCTTTTCCCATGTCTTTCTTTGAAATTTTTATTTTCATATCATTTTGTTTTTATATAAAGCGATTGCTTTTTAAGATTTACACTTTTACTTACCTAATAAATAATCAATGAATGCAACCGCAGCATTGTTATCTGCCCTTGCTTTGTCGAGTTCCAACTCGTATTTAAGCACTTTTCTTTCCATGCGCAGTACTTCTTCGAAGTTTTGCCCATCGGTAGAATATTCGGCCAACAATATGTCAAGTGCATTTTTGGCCAGTTGTAGTTGCTTAATGTACAAGGCCATACGCCTTTCACCATCCCTAAAATCCCTGTACCCAAGTTCAAACAGTGTATTAAGCTGGTTTACCTTATCAATCTTCTCGAAACTTGCCGACTCAATCTGGAAACTTGCTTCCTGTATCATCCCATCATACTTTCTGCTGTACAATGGGATACTGATGCCAACTTTGGCTAGGAAAACATCTTTTCCATTTTGGCTTAGTTCAAGGGAAGGATTATCGATTTTCCCAACATTAATATAATCAAGCCCTATCGAAAAACTCGGCCCCTCGGATTTCCGGGCCGAATACCGCCGGTTTTCCCAGGAAAGTATCCTGTGTTCTATTTGCTTTATGCCGTGGTTGTTCGCAGCTATGCTATCCATCAACTGTGACCTGCTAAAGGAAAGGCCTTCGTTCAACAAAACAGTTGGCAGTACAATTTCGCTTTGATTGTCCACATTCAACAGATTGTTGAACTTTACCTCTAATTGGTACTTGCTGTCGAGCAAATAAGCCAATTGATCTTCTAAATCCGCAATCTCCATCTCAACCCTTAGCTCATCGACCGCAGAAGCTTTCCCCGATTCAAGTTTTATTAAAGCAAGTTGCCTAAATGTTGACAAAATATCAATGTTTTCCCTTGTGATCCCTATACCTTTTTGAACAAAGTATAAATTATAGTAGGCCGATTTAATATCGTAAAACAACTTCGACCTGGCATCTTCGAACACTTCGAGCTTTGAATTGGCAAGTTCGATAACGGCATCTTCTGCAGTGCTCAGTTTCCCAAACCACGGGAATGTCTGGGCGGCTGAAATTACAAAGTTCTGAGGGCCTACCCTGGTTTCCACAGGTGAAATAAAATAGCCAAACGCCACTACCGGATCAGGGATCGTCCCTATTTGGGGGGCTTTTTCCACAACAGATAAGTAATCGTTAAATTTTGCTTTTAAGCCCGGGTTATTTTCTGCCGCTGTTTGCAGGTATTTGTCCAAGTATTCCTGTGCATAAGAGTTACCACTTATCAAAAGGCCAAAGAGAACACCTATTATTAGTCCTATCGTTTTCATATTAATTTCTTTTTAATTGACGTTTTAATCTTCCTTCCTGCCACATACTGTACAATGTCGGCACGATGAACATGGTCATTACTTGTATTATCATTCCACCAAAAGTTGGAATTGCCATAGGAACCATTATGTCAGATCCTTTTCCCGTAGATGTAAGTATGGGGACCAATGCGATAATGGTAGTTGCCGCGGTCATCATTGCGGGCCTTACCCTTTTGCTGCCGGCATGAAGGACGGCATCCCTGATAGCGGTTATGGTTTTTGGCTTCTCCTTGTCAAAGGTTTGCATAATATAGGTCCCCATGATCACGCCATCGTCCGTTGCCACACCAAACAGGGCAATAAACCCGACCCAGACGGCCACACTAAGGTTAATGGTGTGCATTTGGAAAAGTGCGTGTATGTTCATCCCTGCCACATCAAAATTCAGGAACCAGCCCTGGCCATAAAGCCAAATCATAATGAACCCTCCCGAGAATGCCACGAATATCCCTGAAAAAACCATGCCCGTAGTGGGCACATTCCCAAACTGGAAATAAAGGATCAGGAAAATTACCAGCAGCGACAGGGGAACAACAATTGCCAACCGCTTGGTAGCCCTGATTTGGTTTTCGTAATTTCCCGTAAATTTGTAATTCACGCCAGGCGGCACCACAAACTCACCGGAAGCGATCTTGGATTCGATGATGCGCTTCGCATCTTCCACCACATCGACTTCTGCATAGCCGGGTTTTTTGTCAAAGATCACATAACCGTTCAGAAATGTATCTTCACTTTTGATAATCTGTGGCCCCCGGCGATAGGTAATTTCAGCCAATTCGATCAATGGCACTTGCTCCCCTGATGGTGTTGGGATAAGGATATTCCCGATTTCCGAGGGGGAATCCCTGAATTCACGTGCATAACGCACCCTGATCGGGAACCGTTCCCTGCCTTCCACGGTAGTGGAGAGCTTAATGCCACCAATGGCAACCTCAATGTAGTTTTGAATGTCCTTCATGGTAAGCCCATACCGGGCAATTTCTTTCCGGTCAATATCGAATTCCAAATACGGTTTTCCCACGATTCTGTCGGCAAATACCGATGAGCGTTCGATGCTCGGCACCTGTTGCAGGATTTTTTCCAAATCGAGGCCCACTTTTTCTATTGTTTCCAAATCAGGTCCGAAAACCTTTATGCCAATGGGAGCCCGCATACCTGTCGAAAGCATGATCAATCTCGTTTGGATAGGCTGCAACTTGGGGGCGGAAGTCATTCCGGGCACTTTGGCCGCTTTTACGATTTCCCGCCATATATCATCGGGCGAATTGATTTCTTCGCGCCATTGACGGAAGTAATTCCCGTTTTTCTTGTCTTCGATCAGGTCTTCCCTTGCTATCTGTCGGAATTCGTCTTCCCCGAACTTATAAGTGGTGCCGTCTTTAAGCATAAAAGCATCGTCATCGTCCACCTTGAAACGGATCCGGTAGCCGGCCTCGTTTACCATAAATTCCGATTTATAATTGATGGTATTCTCAAACATTGAAATAGGTGCTGGGTCAAGAGCTGATTTTACACGGCCCCATTTCCCCACGACCGATTCAACTTCGGGTATGGCACCTACTTTCTGGTCAACGATCCGAATGACCTCCATGTTTTCTTCAACACCCGAGTGCGACATGGTGGTGGGCATAAGCAGGTACGAACCTTCGTCCAAGGCAGGCATAAACTCTTTTCCCGCCCCTGGGAGCTTTTTGTCCATTGCCTGCCAACCACTTGTTTGCCGCAGGTCTATCCCAACCACATTGACCCCATCTGCAACAAAGCCAAAGACACTGTTGAACCCAAGCCATGTCGTAACCCCGAAAAGGATAATTGCTATTGGGATAAACAAGAAAGTCCATTTATTGTTAAGGCACCATCTTAATATATAAGAGTAAAAGTGAACAACGGTCATAAGTGATCCAAGCACAATCCCAATAAGCACCGAAACAAAGAGGAAGTTGACCAGCATGCTGTTTTGTGCGCCCATAGGCATCCAAACATGGGTAAGGAAATAAATCACTACCAATAACGAGATCACGATATTGATGATGTTGACATATTTTCTTTTGTTTTCGGGCCAGCGGTTTTCAAGCAGGTTATTTATCCCAAAAACAACAAGTACGAGAGCCAATAGGATTCCTGAATAAATTGCCAGCCCGATCCCCAGGGCGATCAGTGATCCGTTCCAAATACGCTTGATCCGCTTTTTCTCAAAATTGATATTAAACAACACATGGGCCATGGCCGGGATAACAACCAATGCAATCACCAAAGCCGATAAGAGGGCAAATGTTTTCGTAAAAGCCAAAGGCCTGAACAGTTTCCCTTCTGCTGCCTGCATAGCGAATACCGGTAAAAAACTAACCACGGTTGTTGCCAGGGCAGTTATCACGGCCGATGCGACCTCAATGGTTGCCTCGTAAATCACGACAAGCAGTTTTTCCCCCCTGATACCTTTGTTCTCGGGAAACTCGAGATGCCGGACTATGTTCTCGGTAAAAACGATGCCCACATCCACCATTACGCCAATAGCGATTGCAATGCCCGATAAGGCCACGATATTGGCATCAACCCCGAATTTGCGCATGGTAATAAAAGTCATCAGTACGCCGATGGGCAATAAGCTGGATATTAAGATTGATGCGCGAAGGTTGAGCACCAAGATCATCACCACAATGATACTGATGAGTATTTCGAGACCCAAGCCCTCTTCCAAAGTACCAATGGTTTCCTTGATCAGGCCTGAGCGGTCGTAAAAAGGCACTATGGTAACTTTTGATATTGTCCCATCGGGCAATGTTTTGCTGGGCAGGCCGGGCGAAATATCTTCGATTACTTTTTTCACATTGTTTATCACCTCAAGTGGATTCTCGCCATAGCGCGAAACAACTACTGCCCCAGTAGCATCGGCACCGCCTTTGTCAAGCCCTCCCCTACGGGTTTCGGGCCCATAATTAACAACGGCCACATCTTTTATGCGTATGGGTGTATTGTCGTTTACCGCAACAACAGCCTCTCTAAGGTCATCAAGGTTTTGAACATAACCAAGGCCCCTTACGATGTACTCGGCCCGGTTGTATTCCATTGTCCTTGCACCGACATCCAGGTTGCTCTTTTTTACGGCCTGCATTATCTGCGCAACATTCACATTGGCCGCTTTCATGGCATCGGGATCGATATCGACCTGATATTCTTTTACAAATCCGCCAATGGCCGCCACTTCCGAAACCCCTCCGGCCGAAGTAAGGGCATATCCCACATAAAAGTCCTGTATGGTCCTTAGTTCCTGGGGGTCCCAGCCACCTGTGGGCTCACCTGTTTCGGGATTGCGGCCTTCCAAAGTGTACCAAAATACCTGGCCAAGTGCCGTGGCATCGGGGCCAAGCGCCGGTTGTATCCCCAAAGGCAACGTACCGGAAGGAAGGGAGCTCAGCTTTTCGAGTATCCGGGTACGGCTCCAGTAAAACTCAATATTATCTTCAAAGATGATGTAGATGGTCGATAGCCCGAAAATGGAGCTGCTACGAATGGTTTTTACCCCCGGGACTCCCAACATGGCCACCGTCAAGGGATATGTAATCTGGTCTTCAACATCTTGTGGCGAACGGCCCATCCATTCAGTAAACACTATTTGCTGGTTTTCGCCAATATCGGGAATGGCATCCACTGGTACGGGATCCCTTGGTATCAGGCCTTCGCCCCAGTCAAAAGGTGCTGTTGATATCCCCCAGAGAACGAACCCCAGTACAACCATACTCGTTACCAGCTTGTTTTCCAAAAAATATTTTATTATCTTATTTAGCATACTTGTTATTATTAGAGGTTATGAATTATATTTACAAAAGACAATTGATGGTATTACCAACAAACAGCAGGGACCATAAACAAGGAGAAATTTGATTACTTTGTTTAACATCTTGAAATTAATTAGACTGAATAAATAATTTTCAAATCTTGTTGATAGTGGAGTTGTTCCAGGAAAGGGAAGTATAACGAGTTAAATGCCCAAAGGTATTTCAGTCCCGGTTTCCCTGAAATCACAGTGGCAATAGGAAGTCCGGTTTTGGTCTGCCGTTTACTGCCACAAAATGCAGGACGGAATGCCAGAACTCTCTCCTAAGCCTTTAAAAGAATATTTATAAAAGAAATGATTGCGTAAAAGTCGGTGCAAAGGAATCCTTTGGCGGTGGATGGTTATTTGCAAATTCAATTTTGTTTGCAAGGATATCCATTTCGGCTTCAACATCAAAAAACAACGTATTGATCAATAAATCAATTGGTTTTATTTCATTGAACGTAACCTGCACATCGGAACCAATAAATTTTACTTCCAATTTGTGAAATTCAAATTCATCATCGCAACAATCGCAAGGAATTGTGCAGCAATGATCGGCATCACCTATTATAGATACATCGAACAACTCGCCCATCATATAGTGCTTTGAGAAGGCAACCCCTGTGGTTGAGACCATTAGGATAAAGATGAGGACGATATGACTTGCTCTTTTTATCATTTTTTAAATTTACAACGGCAAAAGTACATAATTGTTCAATCATAATTGTTATATAATTTTGGAAAATAGTTATATGATTTTGGGGAGCATTGAAATTTGACAAGGAAGTCGGTGTTGATTCAATACGTAATTTGAAGGCAATTAATAGAACCACAGGAGAATAACAGATCCAGGACCCCTGACTTAGCGTAAACAAGTTATCTTGAGAAAAAAGGCAATAAAGTTGTGTATGCTTCTGGATTATGGTTTTTGCCAGGTCAAAAATTAAAAAAATCTGGTTTTTGACCCTAATAGAAAAGTATTTGCCATTTGGATTTTGGGCTTTATTTGAGCTTTGGGTTTTACCAAATATCCCCCTACACCTGATCCAAAGGCTTCCGCTCAATAGAACGCAGCTTTTTGAATTGCGATGGGCTTAATCCCGTGATTTTCCTGAATTGGGTGGAAAGGTGCTGAACGCTACTGTAGCCCAGGTCCCATGAAATCTCCTTCAAGCTAAGCTCATCATAAACCAACAACTCTTTTGCCCGTTCTATTTTTTGCCTGATAAGGTACTTCTCAATGGTGATACCTTCCACTGAAGAGAACAAGTTGCTGAGATAGGAATAATCACATCCCGTTTTTTTTGAAAGATGGTTGGATATGTTCATATGCCCATCAATCTTTTTTTCGTAATGGATCATATTGATTATTTCCGTTTTTATTTCTTCGATGGTTTTTTGGGTCTTGTCCTGTAAGAGTTCAAAACCGCTGTCTTTTAATTGTTCGCCTATTTCTGAAAGTTGTTCCCTGCTTACTTTATTGTACACAACTACTTTTCCCAATTCGATATGGGCCAAATGCAGTTCGGCCTCCGTGATTATTTTTTGAACGGATTGGATACATCGGGGGCAAACCATATTCTTAATGTAAAGGGTATCGTTGTCCATGAAAGCAAAGATATGTTTTTTTGGTGAACTATCAGGATTAAAATATTTCATCCCAAGATACCCGCTTGCCGCAGGCAGGATGCTATTCGACCAAACGAGCTGCACATTCAGGGAGGTTTTGAGAAATTTTGAAATTGATTTC
>JAJRTT010000338.1 GCA_024278155.1 Bacteroidota bacterium
ATCAATAAAATCTTCCCCCACAAAAGTACGCCCTGTCCATGCATCCAAGTACCATTCGTCGAACAAGATATTGTCTTTCCCGACAACTGCTTTATCGGAATGTGCCAGGTGGAAAAAGGAATAGTCGATCTGGTTTCGCAATCGGGTGGCAAAACCACGGAATCCAATGTTTTCGGTGGCAACGGTCTCGGCCTTTTTTTGAAAAATACCGTTTGCCCAGTTGTTCCAGTTGAATTCGCTCAACGTCTGTACCTCCACGTTCCCGTCAAGTGCCATGTCGTTTATTGGAAAAACACCGAATTGCCTGAACAGTGGTATAAACAGGAGCACAAGGAATGAATAGTACAGCGTTTTTTTCATCCATGCAAAAGTATTAATTTTATACTGACGGAAATCAGGTCGATACGGATAAATTTCAATATTCCTGGCCTTTTAGGAACAAAGTAAGCCATTGTGGAAACGATCCCCTGTACCAATTAGCGTGGACGCTAATTGCATATTGGCTGTAGGTATTCATCCGATGACTTCAAGTCATCGGATGAATTTTGGCATTCCAGACCCACCCTCTCCTGATGCTGAGGGAAACTCCTGATTGTGGTTGAAGTGTCTAATTAGCGTGGACGCTAATTGCATTTAGTGTCCGTGATGAGTTTCCCTGGCATTCATCCCGGGGGTTATGCCGGGGAATGCAGCAATCCTTCAATCGTTTATCACCAGCTTAAACCCGACCCCATGTACGTTCAGCAATTCGATTTCGGGATCGGCCTTCAGGTATTTCCTCAATTTGGTGATATAAACATCCATACTGCGGGCATTGAAATAGCTGTCGTCGAACCACACTTTTTTCAGGGCCACGCTCCGGTCCAAAACATCGTTCACATTTTCACAAAGCAGTTTTAAGAGGCCGGCTTCCTTGGAAGTCAGTTTCAGTTCTTCCTCCGGGGTCTTTAAAACCTGACGGTTAAAATCGAAATTCAATTTCCCGATTTCATAAAGATGGATTTGGTTTTTATTGAGTGTAGCCTCGCCGGTTCGCCTGATTATGGCCTGCATCCGCATAATGAGCTCTTCCATGCTGAAGGGTTTCGTGAGATAATCGTCGGCGCCCAGTTCAAAACCTTTGAGTTTGTCTTCCTGCATCGCCTTGGCCGTCAGGAACAATATCGGGACTTTTTTATCGATCTGCCTGATTTCTTTTGCCAACGTAAAACCGTCCATTATGGGCATCATTACATCAACAATGCAAAAGTTGAACGATCCCGAAAGGAATTCATCATAGGCTTCCTGTCCGTTGGCACAGAGTTTTGTTGGGAATCCTTTTGCCTCAAGGTAGGATGTCAATACAGTCCCGAGGTTCTTGTCGTCTTCGGCAAGGAGCACTTTTATATTTTGATTTTCCATCGTATAAATGTTTGTTTTGTACTATGATATAATCCCTTAAGCATTTTTCAAGCTTTCCGGCCCCTATCGCCCTGGCTTACTTCGACCAAAAAGGTCAATCAAGCTTTAAACGGTAAAGTTATTATAAATTTTGTTCCCTTGTTCAATTCGCTTTCCAATCCTATTTTCCCGCCGTGGGCTTCCACGATGGCTTTTACATAACTCAATCCCAGCCCGAAGCCTTTTACGTTGTGGATGTTGCCGGTGGGCACACGGTAGAGTTTCTCGAAAACCCTTTTTTGGTTGGTCTTGCTTATCCCAATCCCGTTGTCCTCAATTGTAATGATGATGCCGCTGTACGAATTTTCGGTCTTGATTTTCAATTTGGGCGTAACCGGTGAATATTTATTGGCATTGTCCAACAGGTTGAAAATGATATTGGTGAAATGGACTTTGTCCGCCTGCAGCAAATGTTTTTCCGCATTCAGTTCCATGATAATCTGCCCTGCTTTTTTTTCGATCTGGAGTTGGATGTTTTTTATGGATTCCCGGATAATCCCATGCACGTCCACCTCTTCTTTTTTCAGGGCGATGTTGTCTTTTTCCAGTTTGGCCGATTGCAAAATCCGTTCGGCCATGCTCTTCAGCCGGTTGTTTTCTTCATCGATCATGTGGATATACGTATCTGAAACACCGGCTGTTTTTTGAATATCTTTATCTTTCAATGCTTCGCAGGCAAGGCTGATGGTGGAGATGGGCGTTTTGAATTCATGTGTCATGTTGTTGATGAAATCGTTTTTCATTTCCGAAAGTTTCTTCTGCCTGAAAATCGTGAAAATCGTATAGGAAAAGGATAAAATAATCGTAAGTATCAGTACGATGGAAATAGTGAGCGTGCGCCATAACTGGGTTATCAGGAACTTTCGCTCGTGTGGGAAATAGACCATCAGGTAATTGGGGTTGGCGATCATATCGCTGGGGAACAAAGTGTAATGATAGCCGTTGTTGAGCAATTCCTTCGGGTATTTTCCGGTTTTTTGGATGGGCATTGTATTTCTTGATGGGCTGAAAACCCCGTATTCATAATCGGTGTCGATGCCCCGGTTTTTCAGTTCGCTCCCCAATAGTGAATCAAGGATTTGAGGGTCGATACGGTTTTCCACCGGGAGATTGTTGAACCTGTTCATCATGTTTTGGAGAGCTTCCTGTGCAAGTAGCGATTTGCGCATAAACCGGTTCAGGGCGATGGCGTCCATTTCGTTGGTCCGGTACATTCCCCGGTTGATGGAATCCATCATCTGCGCCCACTTCTCGCGCTGTTTCAGGCTTTCGTTGAATTGCCTTGTGGCTTCCAGCTTTTCGAGTTTGTAAACCACATTTGTCATGGCCTCCTTCACCCCCTGGATAAAAACGGCCTCTTTCACGGTAACGGCATTTTTTATCCAATAGGTCTGGATAACCATCAGTCCCATAAGGGCAATGCTCATTACCACAATGATAATTATAACGACTTTGCGGTTCATTAGCGCAAAGGTACTCTTTGGGATAAATAGATTGGGGATTTTAAGAATTCTTAACGAATGGGGTTTATAGCAGTTTGATTGGGCCTGTTGTCCATTCATTGTCTTGTGAGGGTAACCGATAACCTGCTTATGGCATGGTTTCTGAAAATACTATGGCAGGGCAGGAAGACTGCCAATGTTCTTTCGAAAATACTTAAGCCCGTTCATTACCATAAAGTGCTTAAGATTTTACACTCAAGCCCCTGAAACGGGGCAGTTTTTGGTTTTTAGTTTGAAAGGTGTGGCTTCAAAGTTGCACCTTTCTTTTTTTGCCTTCGTGTCGTTATAAGAAATTCTGATTCCAAATATGGGAGTGGCCCGTACTTTTTGATTAACTTTGGTAGGAAATTATCATTCGACAAAATAATGAGAAAACCCCTTTTGTTTCTGTCCATGTTATTTACACTTGTTCCTCTATTTTTGGTTGGTCAAAATGAGAGGGGAAAAACAACTGCTTTGGATGCCTCGTTTTCCTACAATTACCTCGAAGATTTAAAACTCCACTTTCAATTTGCATACACGCTCAAACAACATGAACCCTTTTTGGGACTGGAATTTCCGGTAAGTTCAAGCCCTGTTTCAAATTTTGGTTTCAATGCCGGCTATAGATTTTATCCCAACAGACAAAAACAGAATTTCGATTTCTTCTTTATCTACCTGATGCAGGGCGAATCACGGAAATTATATTCAAATTCCACGGTCAACGGGTTTTCATTGCACAACCTACTGGGTTATGGGTTCAATATATACCTGACAGACAAACTTTTTTTGAAACACCATATTGTTGCCGGGGTAGAAAATGCCTGGTTTGGCACTCATGGGAAATTCACTGATTTTAGCCTGATGATCAATTTTGGGATTGGGATGAAAATCAATACACCAAAGAAATGAAACATTTATTCCTGCATTCGTTTGACCACTGTCAGTACGCAGTCCATGCGCAGTGGTGTGACGAATACATAAGGATAAAAGTATTCATTTTTGCATTATTGATTCTATTTCCGATAATGCTTCCCGCCCAGGATAAAATCATTGCACATCGGGGCGCTTCGTCCATGGCCCCCGAAAATACAATGGCAGCTTTCGCCAAAGCAATTGAGTTGGGTATTGGATATATTGAGGTGGATTTGCGGTTTTCAAAGGAAGATTCAATCATGGTTGTCCATGACGAAACCCTTGACCGGACAACCAATGGTTCCGGTAAAGTCAATCAATTCACCTATCAGGAGCTAAAAGGTTTTTCGGCAGGATATGCCGATAAATTCGGTTCGGGTTTTGAAAATGAAAAAATCCCCACTTTGTTTGAAGTCTTGACCCTGGCAAAAGGGAAGGTGATGGTTTCGATTGATGTAAAGAATTCCCCGGAAACACCAATCATTGGGCAAATCGAAAAAATGGATATGCTTGATGAGGTTTTCCTGATGTCGTACAATATTGAAAAGTTGAAACGTATCGAAGATATCAATTCAAATATCAGGACTGTTTTCATTAAAAACACGCTTAC